>DASYPD010000085.1:0-1943 GCA_036007005.1 Gemmatimonadales bacterium | reverse complement strand
CTCGCCAAGCGGCCGGAACAGTTTCGGCTCGCCGTCTCCCTGCACGCCGCCGACCCGCAAGAGCGCGGACGGTTGATGCCCATTCAGCGGAAATACCCGCTGGAAGAGGTCCTGAAGGCCGCTGCGCCGTTTCGGAGACGGCTCACCTTTGAGTATGTGCTGATCGCCGGCCGTAACGATGCGGACACCGACGCTGACCGCCTGGCCAAGCTGGCGCACCGCCTCGGGGCCCACGTGAACCTGCTCCCGCTTCATCCGGGCGGATCCCCCGGACTTTCGCCCAGCTCGGGCAACCGGATCAGGGCCTTCGCGGAGCGGCTCCGCAATCAGGGCGTGGAGGCGGTGGTGCGAAAGAGCCGCGGTCTGGATATCGACGCAGCGTGTGGTCAGCTCTCCGTCGTCGTGGAGAGCAAGCGCCGGCGCGCAACCTTAGAAACTACTTGAGGTCCTAAACTTAAAGTATTACTTGAAGGGGCGCGGCATCCGGGCTTTCCTTGTCGTCGTGTTCCGCTGGGGCCTGCGGATTTTTTTCCGGCGGGTGGAAACCCGGGGAGAGGACCGGGTTCCTTCCGCCGGCCCCCTCCTCTTCGTGCTGAACCATCCGAATTCCCTGATCGATCCCATCTTCCTGCTCTGCCTGGCCCCCCGCCCGGTGTCCTTCCTCGCCAAGGCCCCTCTCTTCCGGATGCCGCTCATCGGCGGGCTGGTACGCGCGGTGGGGGCAATTCCCGTCGAGCGGCGCCAGGACGCCGGCGCTGATCTCAGCAAGAATCGGGAAATGTTTGCCAGGGTTCGGGCTCACCTCGCGGCGGGAGGAGCAGCCGCACTCTTCCCGGAGGGGACCAGTCACAGCGACCCCCGGCTCAAGCCGCTGAAGACGGGGGCGGCGCGCATTGCGCTCGGGGTTTCGGCCGCCACGCCGCTGCAGCTCCAGGCCGTCGGCCTCTTCTACACCGCCAAGCAGACGTTCCGCAGCGCGGCGCTGCTGTATTACGGGGAGCCTTTCCCCGTCTCCCCCGCCCCACTCGATGCCGCGGGTGAGCCCCCAGCGGAGCAGGTCCAGGAACTGACCGAGCAGATCGCGGGGGCGCTGGGCGCGGTGACGTTGCAGGCCGACGCGTTCGAGGCGCACGATTTCGTCGCGCGGACCGAGCGGATCCTGGCGAGTCAGCGGCGGGCGAGCGACGACGCGCCGAGACCGGAGCTGGCGGATGAATTCGTGTTTCGGCGCCGCATCCTTGCGGGTTATCATGCCCTTCGCGCCCGCGATCCGGCGCGGCTCGACCGGGTGCGGCGGCGCGTGAATCGGTACGAGGACCGCCTGCGCGGCGCCGGCATCGATCCCTGGGACGTTCCGGTGGGAAGCTTGCAAACCGGAAAGGTCCTGCTGCGGATGCTGCTCTTTCTGCTGGGTTTCGCGCTGCTGCTGCCGCTCGGACTGCCCGGGCTCGTGCTGCATTATCTCCCCTACCGGTTGATCGGGATGCTGTCGCGGCGAGTCAGCAGGTACGCCGACGTGCTGGCGACTGCGAAGGCAACGGTGGCTTTTATTGTCTTTCCGCTCACCTGGCTCTTGCTCGCGTTGCTTGCCTGGCGCTGGCGGGGATTCCCGGCCGGTGGGGTGACGCTGCTCCTGGCGCCTGCCAGTGGCTACGCCGCGCTCCGTTTGGTCGAGCTGGCTGACCGGGCGCTCGGCGCCCTGCGCGCACTCGGGCTCTGGCTGCTGGGCCGCCGGCAGTTTCTCCATCTGCAAGTGGAGCGGCGGGTGCTGCGGGAGGAGATTCTGGGGATTGCCGCGGAGCTCGGCGTCTGACATCTGTGCTTCCGTCTCCGACTCTCCCTCACGGATGGATCCCCGGTGGGGGCAGGTAGTCATCGCCCAGGAGTACGGTGACATCGACTCGCAGCAGCGTATCGGTCACTACGCGCACCAGGTTGCTGCC
>DASYPD010000084.1:0-6878 GCA_036007005.1 Gemmatimonadales bacterium | reverse complement strand
TCGGTGAGTGGATTGGACGGATAGCGCTCCGCAGTTGCGACCAGGGAGATGGCCGCTGTAACCCGCGCGACCAGCTGGGCGCTGCCGAAGGTCACGCGTTCATTGGCCGCGCGACGCACCCCCAGCGTTCCGTTCAAGGCGATCCGTCCGTCCGAGAGCGCCAGCCCCGTCGTGCGATCTGCGACCGGAGTGCCGTCCGGACGTCCGTGCTCCTCGCGGTAACTGAGCTCCATTGTCCCGCTGCTGCCGAAGCTCGCGAGCCTGACGCGCCCGCCGAACGCGGGTCCCAGCAAAGATCGGGGCGTGGGCGGCCGCGCTTTCGAGAGCAGCGTCGACTCGAACACCGTTCGGCCGGCCGCGCCGCGTGCGCCGCCCCAAAGGGAGAACGACCCTCTGCTCCATTCCAGCGCCGGCAGCGCCTCCGCCAGGAAGTAGTTGACTCGATAGGAGGTGGTAATCACGTCCCCCGACCCGGTGAGCAACAGGGCAAGCCCGCCCCTCACGTGAATGCGAAAGACCCCGCCCAGCGATCCCCCCAGCGACCATTCGCTGTTGCTGAACCGCGTCCCTCGCGCGCCCAGATTGAGTGCGACATGGGGATCCGGAAGCCACAGTACCGAGGGAGCGACCGCATAGGCGCCCGAGCGCACGCCCCGCAGATCGGTCGCAGTGCCGCCGCCGATCAGCACGCGGGCCGCGGCCGTTTGGGCCGTGAGGGTCGAGGCAAGGGTCGAGCTCATGACCACACTCGCGATTATGGCGCGGCTTGCTCTCACCCAACACACTCCTGAATTACGGTTTCCGGCCTATGCCCACTGCAACATTGCCGTTGAGCGTACCGGCAAGACCCCGCCCGAGTGATCCCTTGCTGCTGTTGGCGCTGTTCGATTCTCCGGCCTGGGAAGTGGAAGAGCGGTTCTGCTGCGCGACGAGCGAGCCGTTGCCCGATGCGGTGAGCGCAAGCAGACTGGACTCGCTGGCACTGTTGTGGAGCTTGGCGCCGACCACGCTCAAAGCATGATCCACTGGCACGCCTCTCGCGGCCAGCTCGGTGAGCACCGCGAAAGCGACTTCCAGCCGATGCTCTGAAGGAGCCTGACTGGCAAACGCTTCGAGCTGAGCGCTGCTGGCTCCCCGCGCGATGAGCTGCGCCCCATTCGCCACTTCTGCCCCGCTCGGCTGGGGGTGACCGGCCTGAATCAGGGCTTGCTGCGACGCTTCCAAGTGCGCTTTCACCCGCTGGGTGGCAGCGAGGATCTGCGCTTCGGCGGCGCCTTTTACCTGGCCCTCCGCGATCCGATCGGTCATGGGCTCGGTCGGGAGACCTCGCTCTCGAGCGGATCGGAGCATCGCGTCGAGCCGAATCCGGGTGTCCGTGGAAAAGCCGGCGGTGCCCGAGGGCTCGCTCTGCGCCGCGAGATACGCCGGCGCGCAGGCCAGGACGACGGCGAGAATGGTCCTTCTCATAGTGCCTCCTTGCGGTTGTCTGTTTGAGTTTCGTTGTGCGCACTCGAGGCTGCCTCGAGACCAGCACATACCCGTGTCCCTCCTCTCGAGTTGAAGCTAGAGAGCAGGGCGCCAGCGCGTGGTGATCCTAGTCACCAGCGCGCTGCTGGAGTGTATTGCGGCGCTAGAAGCTGAGGACTACGATGAATTGTGTGATGTAGATCGCATGGCGCTGTCCCGTTGCACTCGATTGCGTGGCGAGAAAGAACCAGAGTCCGCCGGATGCGTCGGTGGTCAGATCCACCGTCTGGCGGAGCTTCGAGGTCCCATTAAGGGCATACATGCCGGTGGCAGGGCAGCCGGTGAGACCGTTGCGAATGTCCCCCAGATTGATGAAATCCCCGGACGCGGTGCCGGCTCCCTTGTCGATGTTCATGCGCAGAACGCCTTGAGCGTCCGCCAGGGCGAGCGGCTCGGTCGCCGTGACTCCCGCCTTGAGCACGACCGCGGGTCCCACTCCGGTCGTACAGCCGGAGTGATAATTCGTGACGAATCCGACCTGGAGCGAGACGCTGTACGTGAAGTTGGGCCTGAGGCCGGTCAGATACCGTTTCTGAAAGAGAAACAGATCTCCCGTCACATTGGTGCCGCTCTGGTAAAGCGACTTGGCAGTCGTGGAAAGCTCAACCGGTAGCGCGCGCTCGTCTCCCTCCGCCGCAACCTCGCCCAGCTGGGCCGCGGGAACATCGGCGACGCCAAGGGTCCAACCAGTCGCCAGTCCGGGCTGCGTGAAATTGAAATTCAGCGTGTTGGTGTTGGCATCTTCGACGTTGAGACACCCGCTGGTCGAGAAAAGGAGCGCCGCGAGCGCGGCGACGAGGGCACGTGACACGGTGAAACTCCTGGAGCGGAGGTAATTCGGCCGATCGGCTGTAATTTCCGTCTCTGTAGGATAACACGGTTCACTCCGCGCCCTGCAGCAACGCGGGATACTCCGGTTCCCACATGAGCTCGCGCACCGCAGCCTGCAGTTGTTCCGGACGTTCGGCGGCCGCAAGGCCGTCCTGCCAGGCGACTTCGGCCACCGCCATGGCAATCCTGGCAGAAACCGCGCGGATCTCCGTGAGCTCGGGATAGAGCCGGCCCTGCTCGAGAGCTTCCGGCGCAACGCTGTCTGCGAGGGTCCGGGCCGCGGTCTGGAACATCGCGTCGGTGACCCGCCGCGCGCGCGCCACGAGGACGCCGAGGCCAAGGCCGGGAAAGATGTAGGCGTTATTCCCCTGACCCGGCACGTAGCGCCGGCCATTGAGGACGACGGGTTCGAAGGGGCTTCCGCTCGCGAAGACGGCGCGCCCGCCGGTGTGGAGATACGCCTCCTCGGCCGTGCACTCGGAGTTGGCGGTCGGATTGGAGAGCGCGAAGATCACCGGCCGCGGGTTAATGTCGGCCATCGCCTGGAGCACCTCCCGCGTGAACGCGCCCCCTTTCGTGGAGAGACCCAACAGTGCGGTAGGACGCAGCCTCCGAATTGCCTCGACCAGCGACGTCAGCGGAGCGTGCGCATGGGCGTAAGGGCGCTTGTAGGCGGCGAGATCGGGCCGGCTTTGCACGACGAGGCCCTGCGAATCGAAAAACCAGCAGCGGCCCCGCGCCTCGTCCCGCGATTGCCCTTCCGCCTCCAGCGCCCCCACAACAAGATCGGCGATGCCCGTTGCGGCTGAGCCGGCGCCCAGGAAGAGCAGCCGCTGGCTTGTCAGCGGAGTCTTGGAGATCCGAGCGGCCGAATAAAGACCCGCCAGAGCGACTGCGGCGGTACCCTGCACGTCGTCGTTGAAGGTGCAGAGCCGCTCGCGGTAACGGGCCAGCAGCCCGAGCGCGTTATCCGTGGCGAAATCCTCGAATTGCAGCAGCACCCCGGGGAATACCTGCTCCACGGCAGCGATGAACTCGTCGAGCAACGCCAGATATTCCGCGCCGCGCACGCGCGGACGGGGGAGTCCGATATAGAGGGGATCGGCCCGGAGCCCGGTATTGTCCGTTCCGACGTCCAGGGTGATCGGCAGGCAGCCCGCGGGATGAATACCCGCGCACGCGGTGTAGAGTGACAGCTTGCCGATGGGGATGCCCATGCCATTCGCGCCGACGTCCCCCAATCCCAGGATCCGCTCGCCGTCGGTGACCACGATTACCCGAACCTCCGGCTCGGGCCAGTTTCGCAGGATCTGGGCGACGCGCCCGCGGTCATCCACCGTGACGTAAAGCCCGCGAGGCCGGCGGAAGATGTGCCCGAAAGTCCGGCAGGCTTCGCCGACGGTGGGGGTATAGATCACCGGCATCATCGCGGGCAGGTGATCCAGGAGGATGCGATAAAAGAGGGTTTCGTTGCGGTCCTGCAGGCCGGTGAGGTAAATGTATTGCTCGAGCGCGCTTGGCTTGCTGTAGAAATTGCGGAGGATGCGCTCCTCCTGCTCGGCCAGCGTCAGGATCCGGGGGGGCAGCAGACCGCGCAAACCGAGCCGTTCGCGCTCCACTTCGGTGAAGGCGGTGCCCTTGTTCAAGCGGGGATCATGCAGCAGCGTATCACCCCTGACGATCGGTTCCGACATCCCTCTGCTTTGCGATGGAGTGAAGGGCCCTGAGCGGCTCTCCGGTCCGGGCAACGGACCGCCCGAGCGGAGCATCCTATACTGAGACCCAGGGAATCCCTAGCCCTTCTCCGGAGCTGGATCATGCTCTCACAGTACCGTCTGCTCACCCTCTGCGCCCTGCTCGGCGGGGCTGCCGCGTCCAGCGCGCAGTCGCAAACGCCCGAGCCCCGTCCGCGGCTCGCACCCGGCCGCATCATGCGGGTTCCTCCGCTCCGCTTCGGGTACCGGATGCCGCGGCTGCGCCTGGATGCCGGGGAGCTCCGATTCCGCGCCCTGGACCGCTCGTTCAACCGGATGGATCGGCAGCGGGAACGGCAATTCGCGCTGCAGCAGCGGTTGCGCGAGCGTGAGTTTGCGCGCCGGGACCTGGCACTGCGTCGGCACCTCGAACGGCCCTTCCTCTGGCGCCGGCGGTTCCGGACGATTTAGACGGTGACGATTCCGAGCGGCTCCGTGCTGCGCCACCTGCCGCGGGTAAAATCGGGGATACGGATCGGCCGGCCGCCGTTGCGCACGGACCATTCGGTCAGCGGCCCGATCACGCTCCAGGCGGCGCCGTCATAGAGGTTCTGGTCGGTGGGAAGTCCCTCCCGCAGGCAGTTGATCAGGCGCCAGTCTTCCAGCCAGTCCATGCCGCCATGTCCCGCGCTGGCGGTGCGGACCCGCTCGCTTTTCCAGAACGGGTGGTCGTGACTGTCGAACCACGTTTCGACGGCATCCCAGCGATCCTCGTTCTTGCTCATCCCCTCGACATAGACGCGGCGCGGATAGCCCTCGACCAGGCCGCGGGTCCCCTGCAGGACGTACTTGCGGCTGTAGGGGCGGGGCAGATTGGTGTCGTGACTCAGGTAGATGGTTTGACCCTGCACCGTCTTGAGGAGCGAGACGTTGATATCCCCCAGCACGTAGCGCTCACTCCGGCGGGGATCGTCCGTGGCCAGATGTTCCTCTTGCCAGAGCTGCAGCCCGCGTGACGGCGTGCTCAGCGACACCAGGTAGTCGAATTGGTTTCCGCGATTGATGCTCATGGCCTGGGCGATGGGTCCCAGACCGTGGGTGGGATACAGATTGCCGTTCCGCCGCATCGCGTGGGCCCGCCGCCAGAGCCCTTCTCCCTCGGCGGAGAATTTGACGCCGCGAAGATCGTGATTGTAGCCGCACTCGCCGTGCATCAGCTCGCCGAGCAAGCCCTTTCTCGCCAGATGCAGAGCCAGCATCTCCAGGCGGTCGTAGCAGCAATTCTCCATCATCACGCAGTGCTTCCGGTATCGCTCCGCCGCTTCGACGAGCGCCCAGCAATCCTCCACGCGATAAGCCATGGGGACTTCCGTCGCGCCATGCTTACCGTTGCGGAGCGCGGCCAGCAGAACGGGAACGTGCCACTCCCATGGCGTCGCGGTGAAGACGAGATCGAGGTCCTGCTCCGCGCAAAGCCGCTCGAAATCGTGCGGCCCCCGGGTATATCCTGCTGGCTCCGGACGGCCCATCGCGCGAATCTTCTGCTGCCAACTCACGACTTTCTCGGGAACGATGTCGCAGAGCGCCTTGAGCTCGACGCCGTCGAGGGTCAGCAGATTCTCGACGTGCACGCTGCCCTGGCCGCCGATACCGACGAAGCCGATCCGGACGCTGGGGATCGGGGGGCAGCGGAACAAGAGTGGCTCATCCGTGACCGGTGACCGGGGAACAGTGACCGGTGACCGGTGACCAGTGACCGGTGGCAACCCCGCGCCCATTCCGGCAGCCGCCGCAGTCGTCTTCAGAAAATCGCGGCGTGAAGTATCCATCGCAGACTCCTTACCTTATGCCCTATGCCCTATGCCCTATGCCCTAACTCGCCGGCCTTCCGCTCGCCAGCCGCTTCACGAGCTCGTACCAGTACTCGGCTGCCAGGTGGTACTCCTTTACCCCGACCCGCTCGTCCCGGCCATGCGCGCGCGAGTCGTTCATGTCCTCGAAGACTGCTGCGACGCCATAGGTCGGGATCCCCGCGTTTCTGGTGTAGAGCCCGTCGCTGGCGCCGGTGGACATCTCCGGCACCACCGGAGTCGCAGGCCAGAACTTGGCGGCAACCGCCTCGACCGGTCCCATGATGTCGCGCCGAAGCGGTGAGGCTGGGCTCGGGTGCGCCTCGGCAATCCGGGAGAAATGAATCGCCGAATCGCTGGCGACCTGACGGAGCCGGGCCTCGACGCTGGCTACGGATTCGTCGGGCTCGATCCGGCAATTGACCGTGGCGCGCGCGAGCTGCGGAAGGGCGTTGTCGGCGTGACCCGCGAAGAGCCGGGTGGCCACGCAGGTGGTGTGCAAGACCGAATTGTAGTAGGGGGATGCCGCCGAGAGCCGCCGCGCTGCGGCGGGATTACCGGTCCGGGCGACCAGCCGCATGTCGGCCGCGACCGCCGGCAGCTCCGCCGCGGCTCCCTTCTCGAAGAAAGCGCGGGTGACTTCATTGAGCCGAACGGGGAATTGATAGTCGGCGAGCCGAGCCAGACCCCGCGCCAAGCGGTAGATCGCGTTGTCGGCGACCGGCCGCGAGCTGTGGCCGCCCTTGTTACGCACCTCCAGGGAAAAGCTTTGGTAAACCTTCTCGGCTGCCTGGACGTTGAAGCGAATCGGCTTGCCGTCCCTGTAATCGCCGCCGCCCCCGTCGGTGTTGAGGGCGTAATCGGCATCGACGAGATCGCGGTGCTGGCTCACTAGCCAGTGGATGCTCTCCCCCGTCGTTTCTTCGTCGGCGGTAAGCACGATGATGAGGTCCCGGTCGGGGACGAAACCTTCCTT
>DASYPD010000083.1:0-2414 GCA_036007005.1 Gemmatimonadales bacterium | reverse complement strand
GCCGTCGACCCAGAGATACACAGGCTCGAGGTCCGCCAGCGGACCGGCCCTTCCATCGCTCGTACTCGGCCTGCCAGTTCGCCTTCAGGCGGGCGATCGAGCTCGCGGAGAGCGGCGCCCCGTCGCCCAGCAGGCCGCGCAGGGCCAGATCGAAGTCCCCTTCGGCCAGCCCATGCAGGTAGAGCGTCGGCAGCAAGGCGCCCACCGCCTCGGTCCGGCGCTTGAACAGCGGCAGCAGTCGGCTCTCGAACCGCGCCTCGCGGCCGCGGATGCGAGGCCGGCGCACGGTGATGGTCCCCGCGCTCAGCGTGACCCGGCGGGGCTGCCCATAGCCGTTTCGGTAGCCGGCCGGCGCGTCGATCCCGTCACGCCGCTCGTAGCGCCGTCGGCCCAACAGCTCTTCTACCTCTTCTTCCAGCAGTCGCTGCAGCCACGTCTGGATTCCCTGGCGAGCGAACGCCTCCAGGTCCTCCCACCGTGGCCTGGACCCGGTCCCCGGCTCGCTGTTCTGCTCCTTCATGGGCGGTGTCACCTTTTCCGGGCCATCCACGCCCGGCTTGGTTCTTGGCCGAACCGAGAGGTATACCGCCTTCACTCTTTTACACACCCCTTGAGGCTACCTCCGCCGGCGTTGACACATTGGCGTAAGCCCGCCGATTCGGGCACGATGCGGAGCTCTCCTGTCGGCGGCTCATCGTCCCAATCGTGGATGAATGTCGCCCGGCAGGTAGGCGGTCGTCTAGCGCCCGGGGCCGGGTTGCGGTAGCAGACACGACTGTCGGTGAACAGGGGACATCTGAGTTCGGTGTTTTCCGGGCAACTCACGGCCTTGACCCCGCCTCCCTGACGGCTTCAGGACCGCTGCCCACAGGTAGCCCCCGAGCCTGCCCGCCCCAGCCACTGACGGTCCCCCGCCGCGCGCGGAGCCCGCGCGGCCCGCGCACCCGCCGGGGCCGGTCACCCGCGTGCCCCCCACGCAACGTGGGCGGCGCCAGCCTTCCAGGAACACGGGATGTGGCGGCATGTTCTGCGCCGTGAGCCGGACCTCAGTATCGTTGCCCGCTGCAGGCCGTGGTAGCAGCGTTGAACTATGTTTCCGTGGGCTCGCGGGCACCCAGCCCCGGCGTCCGCGTCTCCACGGCGCCAGTCGGATTTAGGCACGCACTCCACCGTTAGCGCCTTGGGCAAATCCTCGGCCGCTCTCGGTCTCAAGCGTTGAGTCGCACTAAGCCGCTGCTGCCCCTGCGGCCCGGCCTGCCGGGTCCGGCAGACCCACGATTGCCGGCGGAATGGGCTGACCAGTCTGTTTGCCGCGCTGGACGTGGCACAGCGGGCGAAATGGTGGCGAATGCCGTGCCGCGGCACACCGGCGCCGATTTTCTGGCCCCTTCTCAAGCGGTGGCGGCTCTATCGGGGACGCGATCTGCATGGGTTCCTCGACAACTCGTGCACTCGACGCCCGGCGTGCACGCCTGGCTGGTGGCCCATCCCACGGTGCAACTGCACTTCACGCCAAAGGGCGCTTCGTGGCAGGACACGATCGAGGTTTGGTGTGGCATTCTGACCCGGAAGTCGGTCCGTCGCGGATCGTTCGAGATGGTCCGCGTGCTGATTCGGCATATCCAGCGCTACATCGAGCAGTGGAACGACCACCCAACGCCCTTCGTGTGGACAAAGACTCCGGCCGAGATCATCAAGAAGGCGCCTCGGCGCGGTCATTAACATGACTTCCGCGAACGGGACAGTAGTCGCAGGACAAGCCTGGCTTACTCGCGGGCGGGATGCCCGGGTCTTGGCCGCCCTGTGGCGGATGAAGGAAGGGGGCCGCGGAGCGGGCGCGGGCTTTGGCCGGGGACGGAGGAGGTCCTGACGTTACTCCGGCAGCGTTGCCGTGCCGGGCGAAGCTGTACGACTTGAGTGGGAGATGTCGCGCCTTAAGACCCATCCGGAATCGCTCTCCGTCTAATTGACGCTGGCGTCGCCCACGTCTACAAGTCTCTAATTGACCTGGACCACTGCTATGTGGCTTCGGAACAGATATCGAGGCCGCACCATTTGTGGATTTGAATCCAGGAGGGGTTGAGGGCCGTGATAGCAGCGTTGGTCTATAACAGCCTCGGTGTCTGCGTTTCCACCGCGTCAGTCCGATGAGACCGAGAGCGGCCGAGGATTGGCCCAAGGCGCTAACGGCGGAGTCGGCGTGCCTAATCCGAGTTGCTATCGTAAGTGACAGCCGGCTCTTCTGCGGCGCATCGTTACCGCCGATTCCTCGCTGGTCATTGTCGCGGAAGCGGGGTTCGCAGCGGCGCACGAGGTCGTTGGTACCACCTCCCACACATCCTGTTAGCGGACGTCGGGAGGACGGCGCGCTTGCCCCATATCGAGAGATGCGCGAGAATGGGGTTATCCTGGTC
>DASYPD010000082.1:0-2485 GCA_036007005.1 Gemmatimonadales bacterium | reverse complement strand
GGATTTCGACGGGATCGACGAGACGATCGAGGGGCTGGAGGATGTTTCGACCTTTCCGGCCCTGTTTGCCGAGCTGGCGCGCCGGGGCTGGAGCGCGGCGGAGCTGCGCAAGCTGGCGGGCGAAAACCTGCTCCGGGTGCTGGCGCAGGCCGAGCAGGTGGCGACCCGGCTGCGGCACACCCGACCGCCCAGTACCAAGACCATTCGGCAGCTCGACGGTCCCGCTCCGACGGGCTGAGCGGGGTGGACGCGCTGCTGGAGCGGCTCGCCACTGTTTACGTCTTCCTGGCGCTGCTGGTGATGCTGGTCCCAGCGGCGCGCTTTCGGGCGCTCGCCGCGGCAGGGCTTTGTTTGCTGGGGCTGGCGGCGGCTGCAAATCAGGTCGGGCCTTCCCCGGCGGCTGGCGGTTTCGTCACCCTCAATGAGCTGCTTGCCTTGGCTGGGGCGGCCATTGCGCTGAGCGGGATCGGGCTCGGAATCGGGCGGCGTCCGACAGAAATCCGGGCTCTCCCGACCGCGGCCCTAACGCGCGCCGATCCGCTGCTGCTTGCCGGCCTGGCCCTGGCTGCCCTCGCTCCCCATCTCTTGCCATTCGCGCTCGGCGCATTCCTGGCAGTGGCCGGCGCCACGCGAACAGCGCTTCGAACGCGCCGGTTTCCCTGGCTCCTCCTGCTCGCGGTAGTCCTGGTCCTGCTCGGCAGTGCATTCGCCCTCGCCTTCACGATCCTCGGCCCGGAAAGCGCGCGCCTGGCAGCTTTGCGCGAAGGCCCGTTCAGTCCTGCCGCGGAGCGCGTGCTGGGACTGTTGCTCGGCGGGAGCGCTCTTCTGCTCGCCGGCCTGCCGCCGCTGCAGCGGGTGCCCTGGGGTCGCTCGCTGGCGCCACTCGCCGCGTTACTCATCGCGCGGCTCAGCGCACGGGCCTTCCCGCTCGGACTCGCCACCTGGCAAATGCCCGCGGTCGCGGTGCTGCTGATAGCAATCACCCTGGCCGCCTCGGCGGGTCGCTGGGCGCAAGTTGCCGTCGCTGGAGGTCTGCTGGCACAGTGGAGCGGAATCCGCGAGGGAGTGAGTGCGGGGTATGTGCTCGTGGCGTGGGGCTGGCTCGCCGAAACCGGATCGGCGCTGCTGCTTCGACGCGGTATCGCGCTGCGCGCGCGCTGGGCGGCGCTGCCCGCGATTCCCGCCGCGCTCGCGGCGCTCCCCGCGCTCAGCGCGGGTTTGCGCGCACAGGTGCTGCTCTCGGTGGCCGCGGTGGCGGGATGCACTGCCGGATTCGTGCGGGAATGGAAGCGCGGTGCCCGCGCGCCGCAGCCGCCGTTATATTAGCGCCGTCCGCACGATCCGGATTGCTTCAGGGAGGATCTCATGGCATTCACGCTCGCTCCGCTCCCCTATGACTACAATGCGCTGGAGCCGCACATCGATGAGCAGACGATGCGGATCCATCACGGCAAGCATCACCAGACCTACGTCACCAATCTCAACACCGCGCTGGAGGGGCAGCCTCTGCTCCAGAACCTGTCGCTGGACGCGCTGCTCGGCGATCTCAACAAGGTGCCCGAGTCCGTCCGCACGGCGGTCCGCAACAACGGCGGCGGGCACCACAATCACACGCTCTTCTGGGACTGGATGAAGCCCGGCGGCGCCCGGGAGCCCCAGGATGCGCTCGGCAAAGACATCGAGACTAGCTTCGGCGGCCTCGCCGCATTCAAGGAGCAATTCCAGAAGGCGGGGCTCGGCCGCTTTGGTAGCGGCTGGGCCTGGCTGGTGCGCCAGAAAGCCGGCAAGCTTGCCATCGTGAGCACGCCGAATCAGGACAGTCCCGTCATGGACGGCGAATATCCGCTGCTCGGCTGCGACGTCTGGGAGCACGCCTATTATCTCAAGTATCAGAACCGGCGGGCGGACTATCTCACGGCGTGGTGGAACGTCGTCAATTGGAACGTGGTGGGAGAGCGGTACAAAGCCTGAGATGCCCCTCCCGGCCGTCGGAACAGCGGCACCCGATTTCACCCTGCCCGCCACCTCCGGGCAGAGCGTCACTCTGTCCGCGCTGCACGGCAAGAACGTGCTGCTGGCGTTCTTCCCTCTCGCCTTCACCAGCACGTGCACGGCCGAGCTTTGCGCGTTCTCCGACGACTATTCCCGCTTCCAGGGCGCCGATACCGTGGTTTTGCCCATCAGCGTCGATTCGATTCCCACCCTCAAGGAATTCAAGGCGAAGGAGCGGATCGCGGTGGAGCTGCTGAGTGATTTCAAGCGGGAGGTAGCGCGACTCTACGGAGTCTTGAACGAGGCGAAGTATTTCAGCAACCGCGCCTATGTCTTGATCGACAAGAGCGGCGCGATCCGCTGGACCCACCAGGAGGCGGAGAACAGCAATCGTCGCGAGAACGCCGAGCTGCTGAGCCAGCTCGCGGCACTCCGCTGACCGTCTGAATCGCGCTCCGCTCCTCGACACACCCGATGCGGCGCTGAATCAGGC
>DASYPD010000081.1:0-2501 GCA_036007005.1 Gemmatimonadales bacterium | reverse complement strand
TGGTCGAGGCGATCGAGCGTACCATGGCGTCCTGCGCGAGACACGGAGTGGTGCCGGCGCTCCACGCGAACGATGTGGGGATGACCGCGAGCTGGGCGCGCCGCGGCATGCGTCTCGTCAGTATCAATTCCGAGGCCGGGTTATTGCAAGCGGGCGCTCGGGCAGCGATTGAGGCGATACGAAAAGTTTAGCCCTCAATATTACTTTCCACGCCAACGGGGCGTAGCTCAGTCCGGTAGAGCGCCTGCTTTGGGAGCAGGAAGTCGTCGGTTCAAATCCGGCCGCCCCGATTCAGTTTCCCCCCCAGCCGTCTCAGTCCGGTCCAGAACTCCCTCTTCGACGGGTCCAGCCATTCTTTGCGGAGCGCCGCGAAGCGCACCTCACCGTCCTTCCGAAGCCGCCGGGCCAGGGTGAGCAGTCCCGACCGCGCGCCGGGTGGCGGCGCTCGGCCGCTGGAGCGGCCCGCTCCTGGCCAGGGCAGTAGCTTCTGATTGATCAGCCGGGCGCGCTGCTCACTCACTTCCGCCAGCGCGTCCCGCAGCGCATCGGCGAAGACGTGCGCGTCGTGTACTTCTCCTAGCGAGTATTGCAGCTGTTCGAGCTGCTTCACGATCGTCGCCGCACCCCGGAGCTCGGCCGCGAAGGGCTCCAGCAGGTAGCGCAGCCGCTTGGCGGCGATGCGCGCGGCGTGGGCCGCTTGCCGGTCTCGCATCGAATGCACCTGTCCCAGTTGCCGCTGCAGCACCGAGCTGCCGGTCAGAACAACCCGGTGTACCGCCGCGGTGGCCCTCACTGGCTTGGCAGGAGTCGGGCGCGCTGCGGCCCGCAGCGCCGCGAGCTCACGCCGCAAGCGGGGAAACCACTTGGCGATCTGCGCGTGCATCCGCGCCTCGGACCGCTGGCGTTGAGTGCGGAGCCGGGTTCGTAGCCAGCGCACGCCTTGCTGCTGCCGCTCGGTGAGCTTCCCGGCGTGCTTCGCGACCCAGGCCTGCCAGATTTCTAGATTGCGGCTCTCGTTCGTCGCGCGCGAAAGCCGCCGCAGCCGGCGCCGGAGACCCTTGGGGGAAATGAGGAAGGGACGGAAGGCGCGCAGGGTGCTGCGCAAACGGCGCAGCGCGACACGGAAATCGTGGAGCGCGTCGGAATCGCCGCGCTGCCGAAGCCTCCGGCGGACCCGGGCCCAGCTCGCCGTCTGTCGCTCGGCAACCTGCCGCGCCGCCTTGGCCGCCGAGCTCTGGAGCAGTTTCTCGCGCTTCGCCATCTCTCTGGCCCCTGGACTGGCTCGAGGAAGGATAGGAGGTACAGCTCTCAGCCAAAACCGGAGATCTTTCCTCTGGCCCTGAATTCGCAGACCGCTGGGAAGCGATGGATCGAGCACCCCTGCTGAGGCGTTCTATGATGCCACGACCGACCTTGCCGATTCTCGTCCTGCTGATTGCCGCCTGCGGAGGTGACCGCCCAGAACAAGCGCTCCCGGCCAGACAGCGGGCGACCAGCCACGCTCCGGGCTCGACTTCCGGGTCCGCCCCTCTCCTGCTGCGAGGAATCGTCAAGCTGAGCCCCAGTCTCCAGTTCCAATCCTGCGAGGCCGGACCGCTCATGGGCGTTCTCGACAGCACGGGCGACCGCATCGTTTCGACCTACCGTTTCATGCGCGCCACCGAGCAGGAAGGCATGTACGTGCTGGCGCGAGGCGGAGCGACGGCGCAGGGACAAATTGTATTCCGCGAACTGGAGTTTGCAGGGCGTCCGGACGAAGGCAGAGGCTGTGGGGAGCTGATGGATTACCTGGTGATGGTGCGGGGAACGGATCCCGAATGGGGTCTCAAGCTGACAGGCCCTACGCTCCTGTTCTCGGGAGCGGGACAGCCGGCCCCGATCGAGTTCCCCGCGCCCGCGCCTGACGATTCAGGCGGGTTCAAGCGCTACCAGACAACGAGCGACAACGGGACGCATACCCTGCATCTGCTGCTGATCCGAGCGAGCTGCAGCGAAGGGAGAACCGGGATGTACTCGGCGATCTCGGCCGCGGTCATCCTCGATGGCAGGCGCCTCCAGGGCTGTGGCTGGCGTGGCCGCCTGCCCTGACCCGTTAACGCGGGTTGATCTGTGCCCAGCCGCGCTCGACTAAAGTCATGCCAACAGCGGCGGCTTTGAGCGCGGTTTGGACGGCGCACTCGGAATAGCGAACCGTCGGGTTCCCCGCGAAGACATCATCGTCCCCGATCGCGGCATCGTTCGAGAGTATCATGCCGGTGATCTTGTTGCCGGTACCGGTCGTGGTCACCGCTCCAAGCGTAATGATGATCCCATCGAACTCGAAGTTCCCCGCGATCCACAGGTCCCCCGCGACGAGCAGCACGCCCTCGCCGCGACCATTCTGCACTCGGAAATCCCCGGCCGCGTAGATCACCGGGAAATAGGTGATGCACTGCGAGACGTATCCGCCGCTGCGGTACGGCTCACCCCAGTTCCGCGGGTCGGTCTTATTGCAGACACCG
>DASYPD010000080.1:0-7194 GCA_036007005.1 Gemmatimonadales bacterium | reverse complement strand
GGCGTGACGTAGCAGGGAAAGGGCAGCCTCCGCGCGCGGCTGCTGGTGAACCCCGGCGAAACGATGGATTTCTCGCAGCGCACTCGGATAGCGGTGCGAGCGCAGCAGCGTATGCCAGTAGTGCAGGAAGAACGTCGGATATCCCGCTGCGGTCTCGTCGGATCCCTGGCCGTTCAGGATCACGGTGACGCCGTGATCGTGCGCCAGCTTCATGAGCCCGTATCCCACCACGGCCGTCATGGTATGGACCGGCTCGTCCTGGGCGGCCAGCACCGCGCCGAAGCTCTCCCAGAATTCCCGACCGCTCAGGGTGAGATTGACGAGAGTCGCTCCCGTCTGCCGGATCGTTGCCTCCAGATAAGGAGTCTCGTCGAACTCGGCGGAGTTGTAGGAGAACGCGAAGAGCGGCTGCTCGCGCGCCGGGCCCTCGCGCTGCCGGGCCATCGCACAGATGATCGCGGTCGAGTCGAGGCCGCCCGAAAGACAGACGCCGACCGGGACATCGCTGCGCAGCCGCAGCCGCACCGAATCTTCGAAGAGCTCGGCGAAACGCTCCGCCGCGTCGGCCGGCGCCGCCGGCTCCTCGGGCGGGAAGCTCCAGTAACTCGAGAGGCTCATTTCCCCGCGCGGATCGATCGCGAAGCAGCTCCCGGCGGGAATGTGCTGGATCCCCGCGTAGAAGGTTTCCACGCCATCATCCATGACGCCATCATGGAGGAACCTGCCGGCGGTACTCCAGTTGACGGCCGGCTGATAGAGCCCGGAGGGGGCAAAGGCCTTGAGCTCGGATGCGAAGAGCAGAGCTTCTGGCGTCCGGCAGTAGTAGAATGGCTTCACGCCGAAGCGGTCCCGTGCGCCGAAGAGCGAGCCGCTCTGCCGATCATGGATCAGGAATGCCCACATGCCGTTGAGCTTGGGGAGACACGCCTCGCCCCACTCCGCGAAGGCGGCGAGCAGGACCTCCGTGTCGCCGGTGGAACGAAAGCGATGACCCCGGGCGGCAAGCTCCTCCCGGAGCTCGAGGTAGTTATAAATCTCGCCGTTGAAGATGATCGCATAGCGGCCGTCGTGGCTCAGCATCGGCTGATGACCCTCGGCCGTCAGATCGAGGATCGAGAGCCGGCGAAACCCGAAGCCGACCGGGCCGCTCTGGTAGTAGCCGTGATCGTCCGGCCCCCGATGACGGATGGCATCGGCCATCGCCTCGAGCCGCCAGCGCTCCGGCCGGAATCCGTCGAGGCCGATGATGGCAGTGATCCCGCACATCAGCGCGCGGGCTCCCCGGCGAGGGCGGGACTTTCCCATTCGATCCGCACCGCGCTCACCTTGAACTCCGCGATCTTGGCATAAGGATCGAGCGCTGGATTGGTGAGCAGATTGGCCGCGGCTTCCCGGAAGTGCATCGCAATGAACACCTGGCCGGGTGCCTGCCGCTCGGAGATCCGCACCCCAATCAGCACGCTGCCGCGGCGCGACGTCACCCGCACCGTGTCGCCCTCCGCCACGCCCAGCGCCAGCGCGTCGACCGGTGAGATCTCGACCACCGGAACCGGCTCGCGGGAATCGAGCCCTTGGGCCCGGCGGGTCATGGTGCCGGTGTGCCAGTGGTACATCTGGCGGCCGGTGTTGAGGAAGAGAGGATACTCCGCGCTCGGCAATTCGCTGGGCGGCAGATACTCCACCGGGACGAGCACCGCGCGGCCGTCCTCGGTGGGGAAACGGTCCGCAAAGAGGAAGGCGGTTCCGGTCGAGTCGGGCGTCAGCACGGGGTACTGCAGCGATCCCTCGCGACGCAGCTTCTGGTAGGACACCCCGCGCCAGTTCGGAGTAACCCGCGCGATCTCGTCCATCACCTGCTCCGGCGTGTCATACGGCGTCGCGAGTCCCAGCCGGCGAGACAGCTCGATCAGGATCGCAAGGTCCTGGCGCACCTCGCCGGGAGTCGGCACCGCGGCCGCGGCCAGCTGGATGTGCCGGTCGGTGTTGACGAAGGTGCCCTCCTTTTCCGCGAAAGAGGAACCCGGCAGCACCACATCAGCCCAGCGCGCGGTTTCGGTGAGAAAGAGATCCTGGACCGCGAGGAACTCGAGCTTGCGCACCCACTCCTCCGCCTTGGCGACGTTCGGGTCGGAGAGGACGGGGTTCTCGCCCAGGATGAACATTCCGCGCACCGGACTGCCTTCCTTCACGATTTCCGTCACCATCAGCCCATTGGCGAGCGAGAGCGACTCCTCGGGCACGCCCCAGGCCGCCGCGTACTCCGCCCGGTTGGCGGGGTTCGTCACCGGGCGATAGTCGGTATAGGCGAAAGGAATCGCTCCGACATCGCTCGCGCCTTGCACGTTGTTCTGCCCCCGGATCGGAATCATCGCCGCGCCCCAACGGCCGATCATCCCGCAGGCCAGCAGCAGATTGAGCAGGCTCGCCACGATGTCGGTCCCGGTGGCGTGCTGGGTGAGCCCCATCGCCCAGAGCGTCGAGGTATTTGGCCCCCGGGCATAGGCTTCGGCCGCTGCGCGGATCGTGGCGCGCGGAATGCCGGTGATTTTCTCGGTGACGTCGAGCGTGTAGGGCGCGACCGCCTCTTTCACCGCCTCGAAGCCGGTGGTCCGCTCGCGAATAAAGCGCTCGTTCACGAGCCCGGCTGCGATGACGTGCGCGAGCATGCCGTTGTAGAGGGCGACGTCGGTCCCGGGCAGCATCTGGAGATGAATCTCCGCCAGCGCGCCGAGCTCGGTGCGCCGGACGTCGGCCACGATTAGTTTGGCGCCCTTGGCATGGGCTCGCTTGATCAGCGCGCCGAAGACCGGATGGCTCTCGGTGGTATTGGCGCCGGCGATGAAGATGACATCGCAGGCCTCCTCGATCTCGCGCATGGAGCCGGAGGCCGCCGCGGTCGCCAGCGCGCGGTTCATCGCCGCCACCGAAGTCGAGTGGCAGAGCCGGGTGCAGTGATCCACGTTATTGCTGCCGAAAGCGGCGCGGACCATGCGCATCAGCACGTAGTTCTCCTCGTTGCTGCACTTCGCCGAGGAAAACGCGGCCAGCGCCTGCGGGCCGAGCGTGTCCCGCAGGCGGGCAAGCTCCTGGGCGGTCAGGCTCATCGCGTCTTCCCAGCTCGCCTCGCGGAAACTGTCATACCACTCGCGCGGCGTCGCGACGCGATCGCGGACGTCGCCATCTACCGCCGGCGCGAGCCCGGTGAGCGGGGGTTTGCCAACCTGGCGCTCGGGCGGCTTGGGCTTCCGGTGCCGGCCTTCCTGGGCCACCGTTTCCCAATCGCCGGTGCGGTAGCGCGGCAGCTCGCCGGTCCAGACCCAGCGGCCGTCCCGCTGCTCCCACCCTTTGCGGATGAGCGGCCGGGTGAGCCGATCGCGATGCTGTGGGAAATCGTACCCGAAGCGGCCCTTCACGCAGGTGGAGCCCTGATTGGGCGTGCGCTCCTCGATCCAGGGCGAGGTCACCCGCATCACTTCGTCCCCCCGGACTTGCATATCGATCTGGCACCCCACGCCACAGTAGGGGCAGACCGAGCGGACCGTACGATCGGGCTCTCTGATTTCGGCCGGCTGGAAGCGCTGGCGCGGCATCACCTCGAAGATCGCTCCGGTGGGGCAGACCCGGACGCATTCGCCGCACCAGGTGCAGCCGGCATGATCCGGATCGCCGTCGCCCCCGACGATGATTTCGGCATGCGGCCCGCGCAGCGCCATGTCGAGCACCCCGACCTCCTGGATCTCCTCGCAGGCGCGCACGCAGCGGGTACAGAGCACGCAGAGCGACATATCGTGGCTGATCATCACGTCGCCGGGCCGGCTGTCTCCAGCGCGCAGCGGGAGCTCGTGGGCTGGGCGCGGATTCACGTGATACTGCACGACGTACCGCTCGAACTCGTTGCGCGGATGGGCGCGTTCCCCATTGCCCAGGTGATCGCCCGGATAGCGCTCCAGCAGAAATCGCAGCACGCTGCGCCGGTTTGCCACCGCCGCGTCGGATTCGCTCGCCACCACCATGCCCTCGGCGGCGGGTGTGCCGCAGGCGGGAGCCAGCTTCGGCATCCCCTGGACCGAAACCAGGCAAATCCGGCAATTCGCGACGTTGGGCAGCTTGGGATACCAGCACAGCGTCGGGATGTCGACGCCGTTGGCGCGGGCGGCGTCGAGAATCGTCGCCCCCGGATTGAAGGGGATCGTGCTGCCGTTCAGAATGAAGCTGGGCATACCTGGTCAGTTCATCGCGGAGAAGGCTCTTCCGAGGATACGGCCCTCGGGAGTGCCGGCGCAAGCGTCAGGCGGAGGAGGCCTGAGAGGTGCTCTGGGGAATCGGCCGGGCGACCAGCACGCCGGGCGGCGTGGGTCGCTTGGTGCCGCGGCGCGTGGTCTCGGTTCGCACCGGGAGCCGGTCCCAGTCGGGGTAGAGCGAAAGCCAGGTTTCGGCGGCGACCTGGCCGTCCCGCGGGAGCACGGCGTGCATTCCGCCGGGCACGGTCACGTCCTGCAGCTGGGCCATCAGGCAGAGCCGCCGTGGCGCCGGCAGCTCCGCGAGGGTTCCGGCATCGATCACCACCAGATGGACCGGAAGCGGAAGCTCCGGGAACCACCCGCCGAGCATTACGACGAAAGCGGCGAAGTCTCCGGTCAGCGATTCCGCCGCCATGCGGTTCTCGATCCGGGTGCAGGTCGCGTTGTCCCCGAAAAGTGCCGTAATCCGCACGTCATGCGCGGCGAGCAGATAGGCCGCCGCTTCGGCGCCCCCCCCCACCACCAGCGCGTGGTCCCCCGGTTCGAGCCGGGGGAGCACCGCCGCCAGCGCGCTGCCGTGCTCGATGCCCCAGTGCGTGGGCTCCTGCTGCGCTTCCCGCAGCTTGGCGAATTTGCGCCGCCACCGGGCGAAAAGCGGCAGCCGCAGGCGCTTGGTGATGAGACGATCCACGGCATCCTGCGCGAGCACTTCGGTCAGGAAGTACTGTCCTTCCGTCGCATCTTGAAGTTCGCTGACGGCGTCGTTCCCCAGCCGGAGCAGCTCCTCGCGCGGCAGAGAATTCTTGTAGTCTTCGATGCGCTGCATCAGGTATTCGTGATAACGCTGCTTCGGAGAGGGAAGGCGATGCCCCCGCCGGGTCCCGGAGGACCCGGCTCGGACCTCGAGCTGGGCCTGGCTGAGCATGATGGGTTCTAAGGTAAGAAGGAGTCGGCATTTAGAAAAGCGTGACCGGTCACGCTGTTCCGATCAGCTCTCCGCCCGCAGCACAATCCCCTTGAGGTACCCCGTCTCCGGAATCGTCAGGACCTCGGGATGATCGCTGCCCTGGCCCAGATGCTCCACCACGGTCAGGATGCGTCCGCTGTCGCGCGCCGCGGCGGCGATTGCGGCAAGAAAATCGGCCCGGCTGACGTGGAAAGAGCACGAGGCCGAGAGCAGCACGCCGCCGGGAGTGAGCAACCGCATCGCGCGCAGGTTGATCTCCTTGTACCCGCGCAGCGCGGCCCCCACCGCACTCTTGCTCTTGGCGAAGGCAGGCGGATCCACCACGATGGTGTCGAAGCGGGTTCTCGCCCGCTCGAAGCCCCGCAGCGTCTCGAACGCATCACCCGGATCCCACTGAATGTTGCGGAAGCCGTTGAGCGCCGCATTGCGTGCGCCGCGGGACAGGGCGTCGGCGCTCGTGTCGAGCGCCGTGACGCGCTCGCTCCGCCGCGCGAGATGGAGGGCGAAAGAGCCATGGTAGGCGAAGCAATCGAGGCCGTGTCCACCCGGCACCGCGAGCTCGCCCGCGCGCACGCGATTGCAGCGCTGGTCGAGAAACGCCCCCGTCTTCTGCCCGGTCCAGGGCGCCGCGAGATAGCGCAGCCCGGCCTCGGTGACTTCAATTTCTTCCGGCACCCCGCCATGAATCAGTTCGACGGTTTGGGGCAAGCCCTCGTGGCGCCGCACCGCCACGTCGTTGCGGAGCAGGATCCCGTCGGGGGCGAGCACCCGGCGGAGCGCGGCGAGGAGGTGCTCGCGCATGGTTTCGAGCCCGGCCGACAAGAGCTGGGCCACCACCCAGCGGTCATAGCGATCCACGATAAGACCGGGGAGACCATCGCCTTCGCCGTGCACGACGCGGTAGGCGGTTGCCTCGATTCCGGCGCGCCGGGCCAGCGCCTGGGCGAGCCGCTCCTCCCACCAGGCGGCATCGACTCGGCGCTCGCTTCGCTCGAGCAGCCGGAGCCGGATTTCGGAGCGGGGTGAATGCAAGGCCTGCCCGAGAAACTTTCCGCGCCCATCGTGCACCGCAACCAGCCCCGGGGTGCTGGGTGCCTCGCGCACATCGCTCGCGTAAATCCAGGGATGCCCGCGCGTCCAGCGCTCGGCGCCTCGTCGAGTGACGACCGCCCGCGGCTCGCCGCCGCGGCTCAGCACCGGCGGTATATGATTCGACCCATGAGCTCGAATCTAGCGGCGCTGCTGCGGCTCATGTTGGTGACGGATGATGCGCTCGTGGCGGGCCGCGATCTGCTCGCACTCTGCAGCTCGGCCGTCGCAGGCGGCGTGACCAGCGTCGAGCTTCGCTTGAAGCGCGCCTCGCCGCGCGAGCTGGTCGCGCTGGCCCGCGACCTGGTGGCCACCCTTGCCGTACCGGTGCTGGTGAATGACCGGCTGGATGTGGCGCTTGCCGCCGGTGCCGCCGGCGTCCATCTCGGTCCGGAAGATCTCCCGGTGAGGCTGGCGCGGCGGACGGCTCCCGCGGGCTTTCTGATCGGGGCCTCCGTGGGCAGTCTGCTCGACAGCGAGAACGGCCGGGCAGCCGATTACTGGGGGGTGGGGCCCTGGCGGGCTACTGCGACGAAAGGCGATGCCGGAGCTGCGCTCGGACCAGAAGGATTTCGGGCGATCGTCGCCTCCGCCGATGGGAGTCCCTGCGTAGCGATTGGTGGAGTAAGGCCGGAAGACGTGCAGGAGATTCAGCGTGCCGGAGGAATCGGCGTCGCGGTAGTTTCAGGAATTCTGGGTGGAGACGATGTGGAGCAGGCGGCGCGTCAATACTGGTCATTGGTCACTGGTCACTGGTCACCACAGTAGCGCCGGCTCGGTACTGGCGGCCACCTGCTCCCGGGTCCATCCTGGCAGCAACTCGACGACGGCCAGGCCCGTGGGCGTCACATCGAGCACGCAGCGCTCGGTGATGATGCGATGGATACACCGCTCTCC
>DASYPD010000079.1:0-3949 GCA_036007005.1 Gemmatimonadales bacterium | reverse complement strand
ACCGACGTGCCCGCGGCGTACACCGCACGCTAACCCGCTGAGCATGAGCGAACCAGCCATCCGCTTCGAGGGAATCAGCAAACGGTTCCCCGGCATTCTTGCGCTGAGTGAAATATCGCTCGAGGTCGCGCGGGGATCCTGTCATGGCCTGTGCGGTGAAAACGGCGCCGGTAAAAGCACCCTCGCCCGGATCCTCGCCGGGATTCACCTTCCGGACGCAGGGCGGCTCGTGCTCGATGGCCACCCAGCGCGGTTCGCCTCTCCGCGCGACGCGCTCCTGGCCGGCGTGGGGATGGTGCATCAGGAGCTCGCATTCTGCGAGAACCTCTCGGTGGCGGAGAACCTCTGCCTGGGAGCCCTCCCGGTCCGCCGGGGCGTGGTCGCCCGGGGGGAAATGACCCGCCGCGCGGTCGCGATGCTCGGCGAGATCGGCAGCACGCTCGACCCGCACCGCGTTGTCGGCGAGCTGTCGATCGCCCAGCAGCAGATGGTGCAGATCGCCCAGGCGGTCGGGGGAGGCGCCCGCATCATCATTTTCGACGAGCCCACCAGCAGCTTGAGCCAGCTCGAGGCGGAGCGCCTCTTCGAGTTGCTGGAGCGACTCAAGCAGCGCGGCGTGACCTGCATCTACGTCTCCCACCGGATGCCAGAGGTCTTTCGGCTCTGCGATACCGTCAGCGTGCTGCGCGATGGAAGACATGTCGCCACCCGGCCCATCGGCGAGCTCTCCCGAGATGTGCTGGTGCAGCTCATGATCGGACGGCCCATAGCGGAGTACCTGCCGCCGCCTGAACGCGCCACGGCAGGAGAGGAGCTGCTCCGGGTGGAGGGGTTCTCGGCGCCGGGAAGGTTTTCCGATATCTCCTTTGCGCTGCGCGCCGGAGAAGTGGTCGGCCTCGCCGGGCTCGTGGGGGCCGGTCGCTCCGAGATCGCCTGCTCTCTCTTCGGGCTGGTGCCCGCAGCGCGAGGCCGACTTGTGCTTCGCGGCCGCGAGACTCGAATTCGCAGACCCCGAGACGCGATTGGGCTTGGGCTTGGCTTGGTACCCGAGGATCGCAAACGCCAGGGGCTGGTGCCTTCGGAGAGCGGCATGCACAACGTCTCGCTGCCGATCCTCAAGCGGCTCTCCCGGCTTACCTGGGTGCGCCGCAGGGCGGAACGGGCCCTCGCCCGCGAATACTTCGACCGGCTCGGCGTCGGCACCAACCGCTTGGACGCCGTCGTGGCAGGGCTCTCCGGGGGGAATCAGCAGAAAGTGGTGCTCGCGCGGTGGCTGGCAGCCCAATCGCGAGTGCTTATTCTGGACGAGCCCACTCGTGGTGTGGATGTGGGAGCCAAGGCCGAGATTCACGCACTGATCGGCGAGCTGGCGGCACAAGGAGCCGCCATTCTTCTTATTTCGAGCGAGTTGCCGGAGATCCTGAGCCTTTCCAACCGGATCCTTGTGCTCCGCGCCGGAAGAATCGTGGGTGAGTTGCCGAGGCAGGCCGCCACACAGGACGGCCTGCTTCGGCTCATGGCGGGTCTTCCTAGCTCAGCTTAGCGGGCCTTGGTGGGCCGGGGACTGCGCGCCGGCTTTCTCGCGCGGGAAGCGTTGCTGCTCCGGTGGCGGACAGTGGTCGTGACCGGTTCCGCGTCCTCTCGCCCCTCCGCTTCCCGGTTGACCCCGCTCTCGGCGATTTCGGTGAGCTTCTCATCGGCCGCTTTTTCTTCCAGCAGCGTCTCCGACAGCAGCTGAACCGCACCGTCGAGGCCGGCCGTAGCCGCCCAGACCTTGAGCGTGCCGTAAGCGGCGATTTCGTAGTGCTCGACCCGTTGGGCCGCCGAGATCAGCGCGGCGTCCAGCACGTCCGGGTCATCGGTGTCGAGCTTGCGAATCCGGTCTGCTTCGTCGATCAACCCCTTCATCGCCTTGCAGGTTTCTCGGTCGGGTTCCTCGCCGCACTCGCGGAAAACCGCCGCGAGTCGGGTGACATGCTCTTCAGTCTGCTCGAGATGGTTCCGGAATGCTTCGGCCAGCTTGGCGTTGTTGGCCGCTTCGGCCAGTTTGGGCAGCGCCGCAACGAGCTGGTGTTCCGCATCGTACAGGTCCTTGAGCTCGTGAACCAGGAGTTCGTTCAGGTTGTTGACTTTCATCGATAAGGTCCTTTCTCGCGGGTGACTGGATGACCGTCGAACGTCCTCAGTGGAGTGCGCCACAGTAACATTCGACGTATTCTTGCAGCAGACGCGCACATGCGCCTTTTCGTTCTGTTCGTCGTCGCCTTCGTGGACATGGTCGGGCTGACCATGATCATGCCGCTGCTTCCGTTTTACACGCGGGAGCTGGGCGGCAGCATGACCACGGTTGGTGTCCTCATCGCGGTATTCTCTCTCGCTCAGCTCATCGCCGCGCCGGTGTGGGGCAAGTTCTCCGATCGGGTAGGTCGCCGGCCGGCTATTCTCGCCGGGTTGCTGGTCACCGCTGTCGCGTATCTGCTCTTCGCCTTTGCCGGTTCGTTGTGGCTGCTGCTCCTGTCCCGCATCGTGCAGGGCGCGGGTGGCGGGACCATCGGAGTGGTGCAGGCTTATGTCGCCGACGCGTCGGCAGTGAGCCGGCGCACCAAGAGCCTGGGCTGGCTCTCGGCGGTCACCAGCCTCGGTGCTGTAGCGGGGCCGGCGTTCGGGTCGTTGCTGATCGGAATCGGCGGGCGGAGCGCTCCCGGACTGGCCGCGGCTGGACTCGCGGTGCTGGTGGCCGGCTTTGCCTGGCGCTTCCTGAGCGAATCGCGCCTGTTTACCACCACGGGCGGGGCCTATCCGCACCAGAGCGGTGCAGAGGCCGTCGTGCACGTGGTGACCCGCTGGCGCGAGCCGGCTTCCCGTCTCGTGCTGATCTACGCGATCGCTATCGGTGCTTTCTACGGCACGGGGCAGACGGCGCCCCTCTTGCTCGCGCAGCGCTTCGGCACCACCGAACGCACCGTCGGCTACTTCATCATGTACCTGGGCGGCATGGGCGTGCTGGTTCGCTCCCTGCTCCTCGGTCCCATCGTGGATCGGCTGGGCGAGGCCAGGCTTTCCCGCCTGGGCATCGTCTTGTTGGGTGCCGGACTGGCCGCGACCGGGCTGGCCCACGGCTACCCGCTGCTCGGGGTGGGTTTCACGCTGATGCCGCTGGGAACCGCCTTCCTGTTTCCCTGTGTGACGGGGCTACTCTCCCGGGTGGTGGCGGCCCCGCAACGCGGGCTGTACATGGGAGTGCAGCACACCTTCGGCGGAGTCTCGCGCGTGGTCTTTCCGCTCGCCGCCGGGGCTGCGATGGACCGATTCGGCGTCGGGGTGCCGTTCTGGGTCGCGGGACTCCTGGTACTCTTGACCCTGCCCTTGACGGAGGCGATGGCCAGCTACCTGGAAGCGGAACCTGCAGGAGCTACGCCGGAGCGGGAAATCGCTTCGGCGGATATCACGGCAGAGATGCCGGTCGCTCAGCCGCCAGGGTAGGCTATTGGCTATGGGCTACTGGCTATTGGTTAACTTCCGGTGCGGATTGGCAATAGCCAATAGCCAATAGCCAATAGCCCATAGCCCATAGCCCGGAGTCCGCAATGCCCGGTCCCAGCGTCGTGGATCTGATCTCCCAGCTCAACTTCGCGGTGGAGTCTCTCGAGGTCCGCTTTCATACTGGCGAGGTGAACGTCCGCGACATCGAAGACCTGAAAGGCACCATCGACGATGCCCGGCTCCGGCTATGGACGCTGCTGACCACCCCGGCGGAAGCCGACCGGGTGGCGTTTGAGGAGCGTTTCCGCATTCGCCGGGCCCGGGAGCTCTGCGGCCGGCTGGCGAACGATCTCGCAGCGAAGAAAATCCACGCCCGGGAGCCGGAGTTCTCGGAGTTGGCGGAAAGCAGCCGCAGTCTGGCCCGGGCCATCGAGGCCGCAACTCCGCTCATCTGAACGGCAGTGAC
>DASYPD010000078.1:0-6766 GCA_036007005.1 Gemmatimonadales bacterium | reverse complement strand
GGCGATATGCTCCAGCGTCTTGGGTCCTGCAATTGCACCGCCCTTCGTTACGTGGCCGACGACGACGACCGCGGTCCCGGTTTCCTTGGCGAACCGCATCAGCCGCGCTGCACACTCGCGCACCTGGCCCACGCTGCCCGGCGCACTCTCCAGCTCGTCGGTGTACACCGTCTGGATCGAGTCGAGCACCAGGAACTCCGTATGCGACGCCTGGGTGGCTTCGAGGATCGCTTCGAGGCGCGTCTCGCCGAGCACCAGCACGGGCCCGGCATCTTCGACCAGGCGATCGGCGCGCAGGCGAATCTGCTCGGGAGACTCCTCGCCGCTGGCGTAGAGGACGTGCCGACCCGCAGCCCGCAGCCGCGCGGCGGTCTGCAGCAGCAGCGTCGACTTACCGATCCCCGGCTCGCCGCCGATCAGCGCCATGGAGCCGGGCACGATACCGCCCCCCATGACGAAGTCGAACTCGGGGATGCCGGTCGTCCAGCGAACCAGGCGGGATTGTTCGACATCGGAAAGGGCCTGCGGTGTTGCTGCACTACTCTCCCGACCTCCAGACTTCCCGACCTCCCGACGTGCAGGGGGCCGCACGGTGACCGGCTCCTCCGCCACCGTATTCCACTCTCCGCACGCCTCGCAGCGCCCCGCCCACTTGGGGTGATCGTGGCCGCATTCGGCGCAGCGATAAACCGAACGGGCTTTGGCCACCTCAGCTCGCCTCGCGCTCGGTGTAGCTGTCGAAGCGGGTGAACTGCTTGTGGAACGTGAGCCGGAAATTGCCGGTGGGCCCGTTGCGATGCTTGGCGAGATGGATCTCGGCCAGCCCTTCGATCGGGGTGCCCTTGTCTTCCGCCTTCTCGCGCAGGTCCCTGTACATCTCGGGCCGGTGAATGAAGATCACGATGTCGGCGTCCTGCTCGATCGCGCCGGAATCGCGCAGATCGGAAAGCATCGGCTCCTTGCCGCCGCCGCGCTGCTCGGACGCGCGCGAGAGCTGGGAGAGCGCGATCACCGGCACCTGCAGCTCCCGCGCGAGAGCCTTGAGCGAGCGGGAGATGTCGGAGATTTCCTGCACCCGGTTCTCCGCGTAATCGGGGCTGCGCATCAACTGCAGGTAGTCCACGATGATGAGGCCGACTTCTACCTCCGCCCTGAGCCGGCGCGCCTTGCCGCGCATCTCCAGCAGGGTGAGCGCGGGGGTATCGTCGATCCAGATCGGGCATTGCTGCAGGATGCCGGAAGCGCGCGCGAGCTTGGGATAATCCGAATCCTTGATGCGCCCCTGGCGCACCGCCTGGCTGTCGATCATCGCCTCCGCGCAGAGCATCCGCTGCACCAGCGCATCTTTGGACATTTCCAGCGAGAAAATGGCGACCCCGGTGCCCTTGTGGGCCGCATTGGTCGCGGCGTTGAGACAGAAGGCGGTCTTTCCCATCGAGGGCCGAGCCGCCACGATGATGAGCTCGGAGCGCTGGAAGCCCGAGGTCAACGCATCCAAGTCTGTGAAGCCGCTGGGAACTCCGGTAACCGAAAGGCCGCTCCGCTGCAGCGTTTCTATCCGCTCCATCGTGGGCCAGAGCATTTCCTTGATCCGCACGAAGCCGTCCTGCCGCTTTTCCTGCGAGATCCGGAAGATCCGTCCCTCGGCCTCATCGAGCAGCTCGTTCGCGCCCATCCGCCCGTCATAGGCCTGCTGGATGATGCCGGTCGAGGCTTCGATCAGCCGGCGCAGGATGGATTTCTCGCGCAGGATCCGGGCGTGGTGCTCGAGATTGGCGGGGGTGGCGACGACGTCGACGAGCTCGGCGAGGTATTCGAGCCCGCCCGCTGCCTCGAGCTCGTTGCGGCGCAGCAGCTCGTCGCGCAGCGTGATGTGGTCGATCACGATACGCTGCTCGGTCAGGGCGACCATGGCGCGGAAGAGCCGGCGGTGCGCTTCCCGGTAGAACATCGCGTAGTCCAGCAGCTCCGCGGCGCGCAGCGCGGCATCCTGGTCGAGCAGCATCGCCCCCAGCACCGCCTGCTCCGCTTCGGGGCTCCAGGGCGCGGCCCGGAGCGATTGTTCAACGGTCGAGAAGCTGTCGGGCGATACGGATGTCATCCCAGGTTGGCTTCTTCCAATTGGGGTTCCGAAGGAGGGCCGCCGGGTGGTAGGTCACCACCAGCGGAGTACCACGATAAGAATGTACCCTGCCGCGGAGTTCCGCGAGACTCCGCTTGACCTGCAGCAAGGCTTCGGCCGCCGTCGCGCCCAACGCGACGATCACCTGGGGACGGATCAGCTCGATTTGCCGCTCCAGATACTTCCAGCACGCCGCCAGCTCGTCGGGCAAGGGCTTGCGGTTCTGCGGCGGACGGCACTTGACGGCGTTTGCGATGAAAACGTCTTCCCGCCTGAGCCCGATCGCTTCGATCATCTTGGTGAGCAACTCGCCGGCACGGCCCACAAAGGGACGCCCGGTCTCATCCTCGACCTGGCCAGGGCCCTCGCCGACGAACAGCAGCTTGGCGCGGGCGCTGCCCTCGCCCGGGACGGTGTGGCGGCGACCCTCGCACAGGAAGCATTCCCGGCAGCCGGCGATGGCGGCGCTGACCTGCTCGAGAGACTCCCACGCGGGCGGTGCATCGAGCAGGCCGCGCGCCGGCTCGAGCACCGTGATGCCGGGGGCGTCGGGGATGGGCGGTGCGCCCTTGTGCCAGTCGGACGGTCGGACGGTCGGACGGTCGGACGGAGGGGTGGAGGCGGGAGCGTCCCACTGGCGCGGAGCGGACAGAATCACCTCATTCCCGCCCAGCTCCCGCTGGATCGTCAGATACTTCAGCCGTGCGTCGGACATCCCCCTCCCCTCCCCGCGGCTCAGACCTCCGAGCGGCGGCGGCGGAGCTCGCGGAAGTTGAGCTCGCCGGAGACCAGCTTGTGCATCGACAGCGTGGTCAGCTTCATGGCGCGCTCATTCTCGGCCCATTGGACCTGGCGATCTTTGGGGAATTCGTTCAGGTAGCGCGCGAAGCGCGCCGCTACCAGGATGGAGCGGTACTTGGTGCCCGCGTTGCGGGCGGCATCGGTCGGGGTGAAGATCTCCATGATTACTCCTTGCGCTGTTGCGGCATGCCGGCGAGGTCTCGCCGGAGCTGGTCGATTACTTCGCTGAAATTCGTATAGCGGCGCACCCGGCGCGCTTCGACGTCGAGAATGGCCGCGACCTGCGAGACCGCCTCGACGAAATCGTCGTTCACCACCACGTAATCGTACTCCTTGGCTGCCAGCAGCTCGCCCGCGGCGATGCTTATCCGGCGCTCGACCGCGTCACCCGCTTCCGTGTTCCTGCCGCGCAGCCGCTGCACCAGCACTCCGGCCGAGGGCGGCAGCACGAACACGTGCACCGAATCCGGATAACGCCGGCGCACCGCGCGAGCGCCCTCCACGTCGATATCCATCACGATGTGATGCCCGGCCGCGAGCCCTCGCTCGACCTCGGAGCACAGCGTACCATAGAGGTTCCCGCTGTACTCGGCCCACTCGAGGAATTCGCCGGCCGCCACGCGCCGCTCGAACTCGGCCCGGGTCAGAAAGTGATAGTGGCGCCCGTCTTCCTCGCCCTTCCGTATGGGGCGCGTGGTCGCGGACACCGAATAGGTCACGTCCTCGCGCGCCTCGAGCAGATGGCGCGCGAGCGAGGACTTGCCACCTCCGGAGGGCGACGAGAGCACCAGGAGGAACGGAGCTACTCTAAGTTCTCGAGCTGTTCCCGGAATCGCTCCAGCTCTCCCTTCATCGCGACGACCACGTGCTGCATCGCGGCGTCGTTGGCCTTTGAGCCGATGGTATTGATCTCCCGGCCCACCTCCTGGGCCAGGAAGCCGAGCCGCTTGCCGACTGCTCCATCCCCTCGCAGCGAGTCCTGACACGCGTCGAGATGCGCCCGCAGCCGGACCAGCTCCTCGGTGACATCGAGCCGCTCGGCCAGGAAGGCGATCTCCTGGGCGACGCGCTGCTCGTCCACCGTCATACCCTCGAGCAACTCGGCGACGACTCTGCGGACGCGATCGCGCTCGGTGAGCAGCCGGAGCGGGGCTTGGCCGCTGAGCAGCTCGGCGTCCCGCTCCATCGCGGCGAGCCGGCCGCGCAGCTCTTCCGCGAGCACAGCCCCTTCCTTGAGCCGAGCGTCCCGACACTGGCGCGCCGCGTCAGCCACGATCGGTTCCAGCTCCGCCCACTGCGCCGCGCTGGTCTCCGCGTCTGAGACGACGAAGACATCCGGCTGCCGAGCCACCAGCTCGAGCGGAACCTCTCCGCTCAAACCTGCCGCTGCTTGCAGCTCGCGGAGCCGGGCGACCGCTTCCTTTGCTCGCGCGGCATTGACGGCGAGCGTCCCCACCGCGCCAAGGGGCGGGCTGCTCCAGCGGACATTCACGCTGAGATGACCCCGCTCGAAATCGCGCCGCAAGCGGTCGCGCAGGTCCACTTCAAAGGCCGCGAGATCCGCGGGCAGTTTGGCGGACAAATTGAAGAAACGGTGATTGACGGTGCGGATCTCGACCCGCAGCATTCCGCCGGCGACCGACCCTTCGGCTGCACCGAAGCCCGTCATGCTGAGCGGCATAGCCCGTAAAGCTAATCGGATTGCAGAGTTAGAGAAAGCGTCGACAGTCAACGGTCAGTTCGCGAACTCCCAGCGCACCCCGAACGTGCTGGCGTAGGTCGGAATCGGCAGACCAGGCACGTAGGCCTTGAGCGTGCCCTGCATGTTGTAGCGATCATAGTAGGCGGTAAAGCTGCCGATCTGCAGGCCGAGATAGCCGCGAAAGTAAGTCGCTGCCTCGACGGCCACCTGCGCTCCCGTGCTGTCGCGACCGAGCACGCCGGCGCCCCAGCGCTCCATACTCGCTTGCAGCTTGAGATTGAAGATGCCGCTCTTGAAGGTCGGCAGAAACTTGCTCTGAATGGTGGCGTAGATCAGCGCGTGATTGGGCGGCTGACCCTGGGGAAGCCCCGCTCGGGGCGTGTTGTACCAGCCGCTCAGGATGAGCCATTGGCGCGGAGCGATGCGTCCGCTCACGGTCAACCAGTCGGTTCGGCCACTCGGCGCGATGCTCACCAACGCAGGATACTGTGCATATCCCGCGGGCTGAAAACCGGCGTTGGTTGTGAAGGTTGCCTCCAGCTCGGCGAATGACTTCCGCCACGCGAGGCTCACGCTTCGGTCATCCACTGCCTGCGCCGAGTCGGCCCGAATGACCGGAAGAGAGACCTCGTTTCCCTTCCGCCAGGTGGCGCTGGCCTGAAAGCCCCACGGGAGAGCGGCTCCGCCGCGCGCGGTGAGCCAGCGACTGCTGCGGCCTCCCTCATGGTTGAGATAGGTGCCGTCGAGCCTCACGGTGAGCCAGCGCAGCGGGGTGATCGCGCCGCCCAGCCTCAGGTCGAGCGGCGTCCAGCTCGAGCGCCAGAAGAACGAACCCTCCAGGCTCGCCTCCGGCAGGCGATACGCCGCCACAGCCCCGAGCTGGGTGATGCCGCGGTGATGCTTGTCGACTGAAAAACTGGTGTCCTTCCCGATGACGGCCCCGGAGGAGTCCTTCACATCGGTCACGACCAGCGTCGAGTCCTTCTCGATGTCATCGACCCAGCGGGAGCGGCTCGCGATCAGATCCACTCGGGGACCGAGCCCATTCTTGCCCGGCGCGAAGAACGCGCGCAGTGAAAGATCCCGGCGAGAGCCATGGCGAGCCCGGCTGAGCACCTCTCCGGCTCCTCCCGCCAGCACCGAGTCGCGATCCGGCGAGCTGAGCAAGAGCTGCGCTTCCGCGCCCGCGCGCGCATTCCTGATGTACTCCGCCCGCAGCATGGCCTGGGTGTTCTCATAGGCACCGGTCTGGCCGCTCTGAACCGGCACCGCAAAATGATCGAAGCCCACCGCGAAGCCGGGTCCGCGCGCGCTGCGCTTTTCCAGCTGGCCCTGGTAGCGGGCGATCCGGAGATCGCCGCTGCCGATCCCGATCCTGCTGTAGGGCGCGCTGCGATCGTTCCGGTGGGTAAAGAGTGATACCCTGAGCTGCCCGGGCAGCCGCTCGATCTCGACTCTATCGATGAAGCTGAGGGGAAACAGCGAAGGATCCACCAGTAGACTGTCCTGGCCGAGCGGCAGGTAGGGAATCCCGTCGAGGAGATAGCTGACCGAGCTGGCGCCGTGGGCCTGATAGGAGGGCAGCTCTGGGCGACCGGCCCAGCCGCCGCGGAGCAGATAGACTCCCGGCACGCGGGTTAGCAGATCGCTCACCGTTTCGGCCCCATACCAGATGACCGAATCGCGGTCGAAGATGATGCGGGTGCGGAGCGGATAGAGCGCGGAGGCGCCAATCCGCGGAGTAGCCGGAATGAGCCGCTTGGCTTCCTGCTGGGAGCGGAGGAACAGCGCGGTGTAATCGGTGGTGTCGGCCCGGAGCGAATCGGCCCGGGTCGTATCGACCACCTGGGCATCGAGCGCGAGGGCTCGCGCGGCGAAAAGTAGCGCCGCCGCGACGAGGCTCCGCCTCACGTGCGGGCGAGGAGAAACTCGCTGAAGAGCCTGACGCCCATGCCGGTCGGGCCTTTGGCCATCGCGGCGTCTTCGCGCTCGATGTACGCGGTGCCGGCGATGTCCAGGTGCGCCCAGGGGTAAGTGTCCACGAATTCACGCAGGAACCAGCCCGCGGTGATGCTGCCCGCCGGGCGCCCGCCGCTATTCTTGACGTCGGCGATCTCCGATTTGTTCAGCTCGCGATAGTC
>DASYPD010000077.1:0-3356 GCA_036007005.1 Gemmatimonadales bacterium | reverse complement strand
GTGGGCGAGCAGCTCGTGGCGCGGACCTGGGTGGGCGAGGCGACCGCCGCCACCTGGGAGCGTTTCAGCGAGATCCGCCGGGTCGGCGATGCGAAGCTGCTGGCGCAATGCCGGAGCGTGTACGTGGCGCTCGATCCGGCGAGCGGGCGGCCCCGCCGCGTCGATGCCGTTCTACGCGCACCGTTCGGGTGTTAACCCCGTCCCTGCCCACCCTAGCGGAACTCCGCCCCATAGCGTAGTCTTTTGCTCCCTATGAACTTACCCGGCATGGCCGGGCCACCTCTCCTGGAGACACGCATGTCCGCCCGTCGCGCCTTCATCAGCTTGGGACTCGCTCTCAGCATCGCCGCCTGCGCCCAGCCGGCGAATCCACCGGCCGCGGCGGCGCCCGCCGTGGATTCCGCCGCCGTCACGGCAGCCATTGCCGATCTCTGGTCGCGCTGGATCAGCGCCGATACCGCCGGCAACACCGCGGCACTCGTCGAGATGGTGGCCGACAGCGCGCGGCTCGACGTCCGCGGCATGCCGCCGATGCTGGGCCGCGCCGCGTGGAAGACGATGGTGGAAGCGGGCTACAAGACCACCAAGTACACCTCGATGACCATCGTGCCCGACAAGACCATCCCGATTTCCAACGAGATGGCCTATCAGAACGGCAGCTATACGGAAGGCTCGACCACCCAAGGCAAGAGCTACATGGATTATGGCCGCTACGCCTCGGCGCTCCGTAAGGATCCCGACGGCCAGTGGCGCATCGCCTACATCATGGTGTTCTCGGATTCCATGCCCGTGAAAAAGTGAGGAGCCGACCGATGCGACGCCTTCCGATGCTCGTCCTCGTGGGCGCGGCACTGGCCGCGGCCTGCGCCCCCCAAGGCGGCCAGCCCGCCGTGATGGCCACGGTCGACACCGCGGCGGCTAAGACCGGGATCGACTCGACCCGCGCGCGTTATGTCACCCTGCAGCTCGCGGGTGACGCGACCGGAGTAGCGGGACTCTATACCGAAGACGCCACCCTCGACCTCTACGGTATGCCCCGGCAACATGGCCGGGCTGCCATCGAGGCCGCAATCAAGGGCGATTACGGCATGCGGAAGTACACCGTCACCGAGATCACGCCGCTCAACGTCGCTGTGCGGACCAATGAGGACGCCAGCGAGCTCGGCACCTATCACGACATGCACGATGCCAAGGGCGTCAAGGACCACGAGTGGGGCCGCTACGTCGCCGGGATCCGCAAAGGCGCCGATGGCATGTGGCGGCTGAGCTATTTGATGGCGTTTCCAGATTCGACCAAGGTGGAAAAATAGCTATCAGCTGTCAGCTACCAGCTATCAGCTAACGGTTCCTGGTTCGCGCTCAATGGTCCTCCGGCCGCTAAGGCAGGTTTCCCTCCCCCAAGCCACCCAGGCGTCGAATGACGCCTGGCTCGCCGAGCTGGACGCCGCACTCGGCGCGCCGCAGGCAGACTGGGCGCGTATCTGCCGCGATACGCTCTTTGGACTCTGGTATCCCGGCGCCCCGGGCTGCGACGCGCTGTTGGAGGATCGCAAGACGCCCGCCGCCACCCGCGCGGTACTACTGGCCCTCGATCCCCACAATATCACCCTGGAGCCCGAGTACTACGCGGAGGTGGACGCGGAGAAATTCGCGCGGGTCAAGCCGCTGCTCTGGCTCTGGTACTCCTTCGACCGCACGCCCGCCGGCGCCCAGAACGTCGAGCTCGGCGTGAAGTTCCGCCGGCTGCTGGCGCCGCGGATCTTCGCGCGCTGCGGCAAGAACTTCAAGTGCTTCCAGCACACCGAATTCTCGTTTGGATACAACCTGGAAGTCGGGGACGATTGCGTGGTGCACCGACATGTGCTGCTCGACGATCGCGGCGGCATCGTGATGGGCGACCGGGTGAGCGTGGCGGATTACGCCAACATCTACAGCCACACCCACAGCATCGTCGATCAGAAGGACGTGACCGACGCCAGGACGGTGCTGGAAGACGACGTGCGGATCACCTACCACGCGACCGTGTTAGCCGGCGTGCGCGTCGGCCGCAACGGCATGGTGGGGGCGAACGCGGTCGCCACCAAGGATGTGCGGCCCTATCACGTGTATGTGGGGATTCCCGCCAAGAGCATCCGGGTCAAGCCGAACGCGCCGCCGGAGGCCTATGTGACGGAGCGGGTGGCGAAGCGGGAGAACTAGGCTACTTCACGCGCAGCACATCCTCCAGCGGCCCCGCGTTCCCCAGTCCCACCAGACGGATCGCGTAGCCGATTTCCCTGCGGATCCGCGGCCAGCTCATTTTGACCCGCGCCGCCTGCGCGCGCAGCCACTCGTGCTGGTCGTGCTCCTTGCTGAGCTTGACCCGCGCCCCCTTCGGGACGAAGGCCGCGAACACCGGAATCAGCACCACTTCATTCTCTTTGTGCCGATAGAAGGCTTCGGCCCGGCTCAGGCTGTAGAGCCGTTCGGGCTCCAGCCCGGTTTCCTCCTTGATTTCGCGCAGCACCGCCTCGACCGCCGTCTCTCCCTCGTCGATGTGCCCGTGCACCGCCTCCCAGGAGCCGGGCGAGCGGCCCTTGGGCGCGCGACGCAGGCAGAGCACCTCCAGCTCCTCGCTCGTCCCGCGCAGCACCAGGAGGTCGACGTAGGCGACGCGGATGCGGGCGCTCGAGTCGGGGTTGGTCACTGACCTTACCGTCACACCCGCCGCCGGCTCAGCGCGCTCTCCAGCCGCGCCGCGAGCGCCTTCGCTCTGAACGGCTTGGTGAGAAAGTCGTCCGCGCCGAGCTCCAGCACCCGCACCTCGTTGTCCTCGTCGCCCTTGGCGGTGAGCACGATGATGGGGAGCTGGCGGGTGAGCTGGCGCGAGCGGAGCTGTGACAGGACGGAATAGCCGTCCACGCCCGGGAGGTTGAGATCGAGAATTATGATATCCGGCGCGTGGCGATCCACCTCATCCAGCGCCTGCGCGCCGTCGCGCGCCTCCACCACCGTGTAGCCCTGCCGCTCCAGCAGGTCGCGCATCACGCGACGGAGCTGATCCTCGTCATCCACCAGCAGCACCATCGCGCCTTTGCGGGTGACCTCCGTGCGAGCGGGAGGAAGATCTTCCAGCAGCTCGAAAGCATCCGATACCTCGAGCTGGGGCACCGCCACCCGCGACGTGCTGTCCGGGGCCGGGGCACCGTGGCCGGCGGAGACGTCGTCCCGGCGCATGGTGCGGCGCGGGCCGCTGTCGTCGAGCTCGGGCTTCTGCTTTGACTTCCCGTCGTCCTCCCGGGGCGGTTCGGTCACCCGCAGCAGCTCGTCTATGGAGGTCTCGCCGGACAGCACGTGCAGCAGCCCGCTGTCGAAGA
>DASYPD010000076.1:0-2735 GCA_036007005.1 Gemmatimonadales bacterium | reverse complement strand
CCAATAGCCAATAGCTCATAGCCCGTTGCGGCGCGGGGCAGCGGGCGAGTACCTTCCCCGCCCGAGATGCCCTCGGTTACCCGGCTCCTCGACGGTCCCGCCATGGCAGAGACGCTGCAACGCATGGCCGGCGAGATCGTTGAGCACTGCGGGGGAACCGAGGGCCTCGTGTTGGTAGGGATTCAGCGGCGCGGCGTCGAGCTGGCCGCACGTCTCGCGAAGCTGATTGAGCGGTCGCAAGGGGTCGCGGTGCCCCTCGGCAAGCTCGATATCACCCTCTACCGTGACGATCTCTCCGCCATCGGCCCGCGCCCCCGGGTGGGAGAGACCAGCCTGCCGGGGGAGACCGCCGGCCGCACGGTCGTGCTGGTGGACGATGTCCTATATACTGGCCGTACTATCCGGGCGGCCCTCGATGAATTGGCGGACTTCGGGCGCCCCCGTCGCATCCTGCTCGCGGTGCTGGTCGATCGGGGCGGTCGCGAGCTGCCTATCCAACCCGACGTCGCCGGCGTGGTGCTGCGGACGACGCTCGATGACCGGGTCGATGTGGCGGTCCAGGAGCTGGATGGCAAGGACATGGTGGAGCTGATCGAAGGGGCGCCCGGGTGACGGCCTCCACGCTGGGGAAGGACCTCGTCGGGCTCGAATTTCTCTCCGCGGAGCAAATCCGACTCATCCTCGATACGGCCGAGCCCTTCAAGGAAGTCAGTGAGCGCGCCATCAAGAAAGTCCCCGCGCTGCGCGGCAAGACCATCGTCAATCTCTTCTTCGAGGCGTCCACCCGGACTCGGATCTCCTTCGAATTCGCCGAAAAGCGCTTGAGCGCCGATACCGTGAACGTGGCCGCCAGCGGGTCCTCGGTGCTCAAGGGAGAGACCCTCGTCGATACGGCGCGCAATCTCGAGGCGATGCGGATCGACATGGTGGTGATTCGTCACCCGGCCAGTGGAGCCGCGCAGTTCCTCGCCTCCCGCATCCGCTCCAACGTCATCAACGCGGGCGACGGGAAGCACGAGCATCCGACCCAGGGTTTGCTCGACCTGCTCACGCTGCGGGATCGCTTCGGAAAAATCGAAGGCCTCAAGGTCGCGATCTGCGGCGACGTGCTGCACAGCCGCGTCGCGCGCAGCAATCTCTGGGGCTTGCTGAAGCTCGGAGCGGAAGTCGCTCTCTGCGGGCCGGCCACCCTGATCCCGCGAGAATTCGAAACCCTGGGTGTCAAGCTGATCCCCCACATCGACGACGCGATCGCCTGGGCCGACGCGCTGAATGTGCTCCGGCTGCAACTCGAGCGCATGGAAGGGGGCTTCGTTCCTTCCCTGCGCGAGTACAACCGGGTCTTCGGCGTCACCCGCGAGCGGCTCGAGCGTGCCCCCAAGGAGCTCGTGATTCTGCACCCGGGTCCCCTGAATCGCGGGGTGGAAATCGACAGCGATGTCGCCGATGGCCCGTTCAGCGTCATCCTGCCCCAGGTCACCAACGGCATCGCGGTCCGCATGGCGGTGCTGTATCTGCTGGCCGGCGGGGCGCCCGACTGGAAGAGCGGCGCGGGGGGAGGGGACGAGCGATGAGCGAGCTGCTGATTCGGGGCGGCCGGGTCATCGACCCCTCGCGCGGGAGCGATGGCCCGGCGGATATCTACGTGCGGAACGGCAAGATCGAGGCGGTGGGCCGCAACATCCCGGTCGAGCAGCACGTCAGCGTGATCGATGCGGGGGGCAGAGTCGTGGCGCCGGGCCTGATCGATCTGCACGTGCATCTGCGGGAACCGGGCTTCGAGCACGCCGAGACGATCGCCAGCGGGGCGGCGGCGGCGGCGGCGGGCGGGTTCACGGCGGTGTGCGCCATGCCTAACACGGACCCGGTCACCGACAGTCAGGCGACCGTGGGATTCGTGGTGCGCCAGGCCATCCGCGCGGCGCAAGCGCGGGTGTACCCGATCGGCGCGGTCTCCCTCGGCCAGCGCGGCGAGCAGCTCACCGAATTCGGCGAGCTGGTGCAGGCGGGCGCCGTCGCGGTGAGCGACGACGGCAAACCGGTGCGCTCCAGTCACTTGATGCGAACCGCGCTGGAATACGCCAAGACGTTCGGCATCCCGGTCGCCGATCACTGCGAAGACCTCTCGCTCGCCAGCGGCGGCGCGATGCACGAGGGTATCGTCTCGGCCCGGCTGGGGCTCAAAGGCATCCCTGCTGCGGCCGAGGAAATCATGGTGGCGCGCAACGTGATCCTGGCGGAGCTCACCGGCGGGCATGTCCACCTCTGTCACATGTCCACACGAGGCTCAATCGAGTTGATACGAAGGGCCAAAGAGAAAGGCCTGCGGGTGACCGCGGAGGCTACCCCGCATCACTTTACGCTGACCCATGAGCGGTGCGAGGGCTACGACACCAATGCGAAGATGAGTCCTCCGCTGCGGGAGGCCGCCGACCGGGATGCCATTCGGCAGGGCCTGCGTGATGGCAGCATCGATTGCATCGCGTCCGATCACGCGCCGCACCACTACGACACCAAGGAGCGCGAGTTCGACGAGGCGCCCAATGGGATCGTGGGGTTGGAGACCGCGCTCGGGCTGGCGATCCGGGAGCTCGTCGAGCCGGGAATCCTGAGCCTTCCCGATCTGCTGGCCCGGATGAGTACAGCGCCGGCGCGGGTTTTTCAGCTTCCGGGAGGTAGCCTGGCGGTTGGCGCCCCCGCCGACCTGGTCATCATCGACCCCGCGCGGCGCTGGG
>DASYPD010000075.1:0-5412 GCA_036007005.1 Gemmatimonadales bacterium | reverse complement strand
GCTTTTCTGGCGGTCGCGGCCCCCGTTACGGACTTCCCTGCTACCGCGGGTACTTTCCAGCCGCAGCCGGGCGGGAAGAGCGACATCCTGATCGTGAAGCTGGCACCGAGCGGACAACTGTCTGCCGCTACCTACCTCGGCGGCAGCGAGGCCGAATGGGCAGAAGGGGTCGGCGTTGATGCTGCCGGAAACCTCTACCTGAGCGGCTTCACGAGTTCCCCGAACTTCCCCCTTACCGGTGGTGCGGGTCCGAGCGGCGGAAACGACCTCCTCGCCGTCACGCTCTCGCCGAACCTCTCCCGCCTCCTCTTCTCCCGGCGACTCGGCGGCACTGGAACCGACGATGGCCGGACCGTCGCCGTGAGTAGCTCGACCTTCGTGGTGGCCGGCACGAGCGACTCTCCCAACTGGCCCGTGAGTGCCGCAGCCCATCCCAGTCGCAGCGGAGGTACCGACGGCGTCATCGCGGCGTTTACGCGAACACCCTGACCCGTCTGAGCAGCGATTCTTCGCTTTCCCCGCCGGCGTCTGGTAATGGCACGATTTCTGACTATCTCGATGCGAATCTGATAGTTCCGAGGCTTGCGCCCGTTTTCGGTGCAACATAGTGCACTAAGGTTGTTGCGCGATCGCTACAATCGCGCTTACATCTTGCTCTTGAGAGCAAGAGCCGGTCAGGAGAGCTGCCAATCCATAGTCCGAGCAGTCCCATGCCGCTGACGGGCACTCCCAGGGTTTCGGCGGGGGTGCCCGCCGTCGCCAGTGCTTCCGTCCTCGAGCGGCTGCAATTACCGCTGGTTGCCGTAATCCTGGTGGTCTTCCTGCTCGTGGGCTGGGTAGGCCGCGAGCCGACGATGAACGCGGCGGCGGACGACGAGCTCGTCTACCTGTCGCTCAGCAAGTCCCTGGAAAGTGGCTCGTATCGGGAGATCTACAAGGCGACCGCCCCGCTCCACGTCCAGTATCCGCCGGCCTATCCTGCCTGGCTGATCGTGGTGAGACACGCCGTTGGTGAAGATCTCGAGCTGCTCAAGCTCTCCAACTTGGCGCTGGCAGCGCTGGCTCTCGTGCTGTTCTTCCTGGTCGCGCGCCGCCTGATGGGCGCAGGACTCGCGCTCGCCCTGCTCTTCCTGCTGGCCTTGAACCGCAGTTTGCTGACGACTGGCTCGCTGACCTCCGAAGGCCTCTTTCTGCTCGTCTCCGCGGGGGCCCTCGCCTTGATGCTGCCCTCCGATCGGCCGGACGCGCGGCGGATCGCGGGAGTGATCGTCCTGGCGCTCCTGGCCTTCCTGACCCGGTCGATCGGATTAGCCCTGGTGCTGTCGGTCGGGGCGTGGCTTTGGTCCCATCGCCGCCGGGTTCCGCTGCTTGCTTGGGCGGCCAGCTCAGTCCTGGTGGTCGGTGGGTGGTTTACCTACAGTGCGATCGCCCGGGAAGAAAACTCCGTACAGTCCTACGTGTCCGAGTTTGCCACCCGAATCCCCACTTCAACCGGAGTCCTCCAGCACCTCGCCGGAAGGGTTTGGCATCGCGGAGTCGTATATGCCACGACCATTATGCCTAGCTCACTCTCGGTGCCAACCATCCCCGGCACGCTGGTCGATAACTGGTTCTGGCTCCTGACGAATGCAGTCTGCATCGCTGCCGGGTTCGTGATCTTCTGGCGCCGCTGGAGAGCGGCCGCCGTATACGTCCTCTGCTACCTCGCGATGGTGCTGCTGTGGTCCTGGTTCAGCGGCCGGCTCCTCGTTCCGATGATACCGTTTGGCTTGCTCGCGCTCCTCCTCGGTGCCCGCTGGGCAACCGGATTGCTTTCAATGCCGGCGCGCAAAATCGCGCTGGGCGCATTGCTAGTCTTGCTGGCACTGGGCGCCCTGCAGGGAGGCAGGGAACGTCTCTCGCTCTACCGCCAATGCGACCGGAACAACCCCTATGGCAGTCCCGGATGCTACGGTGAAGTCAAGTTGACGATGGCGGCGGCCGCGGCATACCTTCGCTCGCACGCGAGCCCGGCGAGCGTGCTGCTCACCAATCAGCCGGCCAGCATGAACTTTCTGAGCGGCTATCGTACTGAGGATGCCGGAATCCTGCTCGATGCGTTCAAGGACAACATCAACGACATTTTGCGCTCGCGAAACATCAACTTCATCCTCATCAGCAACCCGTGGATGGCACGCCGGTTCCTCGCCGATTGCAAAGCACTTCGCCCCGCGGCAAGCTTCCCTCCCAATGGTCTGTTGCTGTCCACAGCGGCGGCCGGCGAAGCAGCTTCCAACGCATGCCCCGCCCTCGGCGAAATGGTGAGCCGGATTCCACCTAGGCACGATTGACCGAAGCACCCCTGCTTTCCGTAGTCGTCGCGTCGTTCAGACGGCTCGATCTGCTCGCCGAATGTCTGGAGAGTCTCAAGGCGCAATGCGAGAAAAATGGCGCCGAGCTGATCCTCGCTCGCGCCGTTCGCGAATCGGAAGCGGAGCTCGCTCGAGTCGCGAAGGGGTGGCGGGTGATAGCCGCTCCCATGGAGACGGGCGTTCCCGAGATCCGAGGGATTGGTCTGGCTCAGACGAATGGCGAGTGGATCGCCATCACGGAAGACCATTGCCTGGCCGCGCCCGATTGGTTGGACACCCTGCTGGCCGCCCGCGGCCCGGATGTCGAGGTGCTCGGCGGGCGCATGAGCAACGCGCGCCGGGAGCGAGGAATCGATTGCGGCGCGTTCTTCGCAGAGTATGGTTTTTACGGTGCCCGCTCTGGCAAAGGCGCACCGCTCATCACCGAGGCCAACGCCGCGTATCACCGGAGCGTCGTGACCGCGGTCGCCGAGTGGGCTCGCGCCGGCAGCTGGGAAAACGTGATCCATGACCGACTTTACGCCGAGGGTCGCCGGTTTCGGCTGGTTCCCGCGGCCCGGATTCGGCAGAATCTGAGTTACGGTCTACGCGGGTTTTGTCGGGACCGCTTCACCCATGGCCGAGGCTACGCGGCTACGCGCTCTGCCGGTCTTTCTGGGATGCGAAGGCTCCTGCACGTGCTGGGCACCCCTGCGCTGCCAGTGGTGCTCGCCCTGCGGATCCACCGCTCCGTCGATCCCGACGAGCGACGCTATTGGATGCGAGGGTTTCCCGCCATGTTGCTTTTCCTTTCGGCCTGGGCGCTGGGAGAGGCCGCCGGATATCTTCGCGGTGCCGCGCGATGAGCGAGGAAACCGAAACGCCCGAGCTTTCGGTCGTGGTGCCCTCCGTGAATGGCTGGGGCGATTTGAGTCACTGCCTGGCGGCATTGCAGCGCGAGAGCGTGGCTGTGCCCCTGGAGGTGCTGGTTCCGGAGCGCTGCGGCGCACCGGTGCGCGTCGCGGTGGCCAACGCATATCCGCTCGTCCGGCTGCTTCCGGTACCGCCGCACACGACCATCCCCGAGATGCGCTCGCTCGCTTTCTCAGCGGCCAGGGCTCCTACAGTGGCCGTGATCGAGGATCACGTGCTGGTTCCCGGAGGCTGGGCACACAAGATCCTGGAGGCGCGGCGGCAAGGCCAACGGGTGATCGGAGGGAGCGTCCACAACGCTGCCACGGAGCGGATCGTGGATTGGGCGGCCTTTTTCTGTGAGTACAGCCAGCTCGTCGCACCGCTCTCCCCGGGTCCGGCGACCTGGCTGACGGGAAACAATACGGCCTATGATCGCGCCCTTCTGGCCGAATACCGCGGGATCCTGGCGAGCGGCCTTTGGGAGAATGTCCTGCACGACGCGTTTCGGAAGAACGGCATTACTCTCTGGTGCCGGCCTGATCTGATCGCGGCGCACCGGAAACACTACACTGTGAGAGAATATCTGGCTCAGCGCTTCTTGTCGGCGCGCGCCTATGCGGGCATGCGGCTCCGCGACGCAACTCCCCTGCATCGCTTCGGCTACGGGCTTCTCGCCCTGGGGTTGCCGCCGCTTCTGTTTGCCCGGATCGTCTCACGAGTGTGGCGCGGCGGCGCCCATCGCCGGCAGCTGTTCCGCTCCCTCCCGTTACTCGCCCTCTTCGTCTCTGCCTGGGGACTGGGCGAAGTCGCTGGAGCCTGGTGGGGCGAAGGTAACGCGCTCGCCCGGGTGACCTGATGGGAAATCCGCCGCTTCCGCTTGGGCGCAACGTCGCGCCACTCCACCCCGGGGACCATGTCGTGATAATCGGCGCTGGCCCTGCGGGGCTCACCGCCGCCTACATGCTCTCGAAGCAAGGCTACCGCACCACGGTGCTCGAGGCCGACGACATGGTCGGCGGAATCTCGCGTACCGCGCAATACAAAGGCTATCGCTTCGACATCGGAGGGCACCGCTTCTTCACCAAGGTCGAGCCGGTACAAGCGCTCTGGGATGAGCTGCTCGGGGCGGAGTTCATCTCGGTCCCCCGTCTCTCGCGCATCCACTACAACGGCAAGTATTTCAACTATCCACTCAAAGCCGTGAACGCCCTGCGCGGACTCGGGCCCCTCAATGCCGTTCGGATCGTGTGGAGCTACTTCCAGGCTGCGCTCTACCCGAGCCCCGTCGAAGAGAATTTCGAGCAGTGGGTCACCAATCGGTTCGGCAAGCGGATGTACGAGATCTTCTTCAAGACCTACACCGAGAAGGTCTGGGGGATTCCCTGTACCGAGATCCGTGCCGAGTGGGCCGCGCAGCGGATTCAAGGACTCTCGCTGGCTCGCGCCATCGCCTCTGCCGCGGCGATGAACCGGCGCTCCACCAAGATCAAGAGCCTGATCAACGAGTTTCGCTATCCCCGTCTGGGCCCCGGACAGATGTGGGAGGCCGCCCGCGACCGGGTGCGGGAGCTGGGCAATCAGGTCCTGCTGCAGCATCGCGTCGTCAGCATCGAGCACGCCGGCGGCGCGGTGACCGCTGTCCGCGTCGCGACTCCGGCCGGCGAGCGAAGCATCCCCGCCGACCACGTCATCTCGACCATGCCGACGCGCTCCCTGGTCCGCGCCTTCGACCCTGCAGCGCCGCCGGACATTCGGGAGGCCGCCGAGGGGCTGCGCTACCGGGACTTTCTGGTAGTCGCGCTCATGCTCGACCGGGAAGATCTCTTCCCCGACAACTGGATCTACATCCACTCCCCGGGAGTGAAAGTGGGCCGGATTCAAAATTTCAACAACTGGAGCCGCGCCATGGTGCCCGAGCCGGGCCGCACGTGCCTCGGCCTGGAGTATTTCTGCTTCGCGGGAGACAGCCTCTGGAAGAGCAGTGACGCGGAGCTGATCGCGCTGGCTTCCCGTGAGCTCGCCGAGCTGGGGCTGGCCGGTGACGCCCGCATCGTGGATGGCACGGTGGTGCGGATGCCGAAGGCGTATCCGATCTATGACGCGAATTATCGCCGCCATCTGGAGCGGATCCGCGGGTTCATCGACCCGATCCCCAATCTGCACACGG
>DASYPD010000074.1:0-5663 GCA_036007005.1 Gemmatimonadales bacterium | reverse complement strand
CCAGGCCGGCTCCGCGCCTCGGCTTTGCCCCCGACCGGCTGGCCCGGATCGACCGGTTGCTCCAGCAAGCCGTGGATAGCAACCGCATCGCCGGGGCGGTCGCCCTGGTACTACGGGACGGCCAGGTGGCCTATGAGAAGGCGGTCGGCTGGGCGGACAAGGAGGCCGGTCGGCGCATGACGACCGACGCGATCTTCCGAATCGCCTCGCAGAGCAAGGCGCTCACCAGCGTAGCTATTCTCTCGCTGATCGAAGAAGGCAAGCTCAGCCTCGGCGACCGGGTCTCCCGCTTCATCCCCAGCTTCGCCCAGACCAGCGTGGCCCTCAAGGCCGACAGCGGGCGAATGATCGTGCCGGCAAAACGAGCCATCACTATCCGTGACCTGCTCACCCATACCGCGGGCATCTCCTACGGCACCGATGAGCTGGTGGCTCCGCTCTATGCAGCGAAGGGTTTGGGACCGGTCGCGGGTTGGGGCTGGTACACCGCCGACAAGAACGAGCCGATCTGTGAGACGATGGAGCGGCTGGGCACTCTGCCTTTCGTGGCCCAGCCCGGGGAGGCGTGGGTGTACGGCTACAACACCGACATTCTGGGCTGCGTGGTGGAGCGGGCTTCGGGAATGCCGCTCGACCAATTCATCACGACCCGCATCACCGGTCCGCTGCGGATGCAGGACACTTATTTCTTTCTTCCCCAGGACCGGACGCAACGCCTGACCGCAGTGTATGCCAGCGACAGCACGGGCCACGCCGTGCGCGCGCCCGATGGCCCCCGCGGCCAGGGAGACTACCTGAACGGCCCGCGCAAGAGCTTCGCGGGAGGCGCCGGCATCCTCTCCACCGCGCACGACTATGCCCGCTTCCTCGAGATGGTGCGGAATCATGGTGAGCTCGCCGGGGTGCGTATCCTGGCGCCGCACACCATTGACCTCATGACCAGCAACCAGGTCGGCACCCTCTTCAACGCCAACGGGCTGGGCTTCGGGCTGGGCTTCCAGACTACCGATCGCTACGGCGCCAACGGCATGGCCTCGGTGGGCAGCTTCGGGTGGGGCGGCGCCTACGGGAGCGGCTACTGGGTCGATCCCAAGGAGCACCTGGTGCTGGTCTTCATGATCCAGCAGCTGCCCAACAGCAGCGAGGTCGGGGCGAAGTTCCCCACTCTGGTCTATCAGGCGCTGGTGGAGCCCCGCCCGTGAGCAACGAGCTCGACCGCCTGACCCGTGCCCTTGCCGGCCGCTACGCCATCGAGCGCGAGCTCGGCCAGGGCGGCATGGCCACGGTGTATCTGGCCCAGGACCTCAAGCACCGCCGCAAGGTTGCGCTCAAGGTGCTGCGCCCCGAGTTGGCCGCCATCATCGGTGCCGAGCGGTTCCTCAAGGAGATCGAGGTCACCGCGAACCTGCAGCATCCCAACATCCTGCCGCTCTACGATTCGGGCGAGGCGGACAGCTTTCTCTATTACGTGATGCCCTACGTCGAGGGCGAGTCGCTGCGCGACAGGCTAACCCGCGAAAAGCAGCTCAGCGTGGATGAATCGGTGGCGCTCGCGCGCGCCGTGGCGGCGGCGCTCGAGTTTGCCCACCGGCACGGCGTCGTGCACCGCGACATCAAGCCCGAGAACATCCTGCTCCAGTCGGGCCAGGCGCTGGTCGCGGACTTCGGCATCGCCCTCGCGCTCTCCCAGGCCGGCGGCTCCCGGATGACCGAAACCGGCATGAGCCTCGGCACGCCGCACTACATGAGTCCCGAGCAGGCCACCGGTGACCGCACCCTCGATGCGCGGAGCGATATCTACGCGCTCGGCTGCATCACCTACGAGATGCTCGCGGGCGAGCCGCCCTACCTCGGCAATACGGCGCAGGCCATCGTCGCCAAGATCCTGACCGAAACGCCGACGCCGGTGCGGAAGCGCCGCCCGTCGGTGCCGCCCCACATCGAGGCCGCGGTACAGATGGCGCTCGCCAAGCTGCCGGCGGACCGGTTCGCGACGGCGGCGGAGTTCAGCGCCGCATTGGTGAATCCGGGCTTCACCATTCCCGGCACCATGGCACTGGCCAGCGCGGGGCTAAGTGACGGACGCTGGAAGCGCCGAGCACAGCTAGGATTCGCACTCGCCGCGCTTCTGGCGCTCGCGCTCCTCTTCCTGGTGCTGCGACCGCGGGCATCGGTTCCTGCTCCCGTCACCCGTGTAGCCGTCGCGCTTCCCAAAGGGGAGGGCCTGCGACAGCAGGCATATGGCCGCATTGCGATTTCTCCTGATGGATCTCGGATCGCCTACGTCGCGACCCGTGAGCAAGGGGGTGCCCAGTTGGTGGTGCGAGAGCGCGATCAGCTTCACGCCACCACGGTTCCCGGAAGCGAGACCCCTTTCTCTCCGTTCTTCTCCCCCGACGGGAAGTCGGTGGCATTTACGACGGGTTTTGCCGCCGGGTCCACCGCGCTGCGGACTGTCGCGCTCTCCGGCGCCCCACCGGTGACAGTAACGGATACCGGTATCACCCCCCTTGGCGGAGACTGGGGTTCGGATGGCTACCTCTACGTCGGGGGTAGCCAGGGCCTGGTGCGAGTGCCCGCCGCGGGAGGACCACAGGAGCCGCTGACCCGGATCAAGCAGGCTGAGGGAAATCACGCCTGGCCCCAACTGCTGCCTGGCGGCAAGGGTGTGGTCTTTACCGTGCTGCAGGGCACCGCCTCCCTGCGCGAAATCGCGGTGCTCGATCTCAGCAACAGAATCGTCACGCGGTTGTTCCGGGGCGCCTTCGCGCACTACGCTCCGACTGGTCAGCTGATCTATCTCCGCGAGGACGGCGCGCTACTGGCGGTGCCGTTCGACGCCGCGCGGCTCAAAGTCACCGGGACGCCCGTCGCTCTGCTGGAAGGAATCGCGCTGCGCACGTTCGGTGCAGCAGACCTGGCCTTTTCGCAGACCGGGACGCTGCTCTACGCCTCGGGCTTGGCGGGACTCGAACACCTCGCCTGGGTCACCCGGGACGGGAAGCCTACCGAGATCGAGCCGAGCTGGACGGCAGATTTTATCACCCACGCGCTCTCGCCGGATGGAAAGCGCGTCGCGGTGAGCGTGCTCAAGGAGGGCCCGCGCGATCTCTGGATTAAGGAGCTCGACCACGGACCCCTGACCCGTTTCACCTTCGAAGGATCGCTCAACCAGCGGCCGGAATGGACCCGGGACGGTGGGACTCTGACGTTCATCTCCGACCGCTCCGGGAAATCCGGACTATACGGCCAGCGCGCGGACGGCAACGGAACGCCCCAATTGCTGATCTCCCAGCACCAGGAGCCTCGCAGCATCGTCGAAGGCTTCTGGTCGCCCGACGGCAAATGGTTGCTTTACCGGACCAGCAGCCAGGAAGCCGGCTCGGGCGACATTCTGGGAGTCCGAACCGGGAGCGACAGCAGTCCGGTGCCCCTAGTGGCCACAAGGTTCGCCGAAACCTCGCCCGCGCTCTCACCCGACGGACGCTGGTTGTCCTATACCTCGACGGAGTCGGGGCAGAACGAGGTGTACGTCAGGCCCTTCCCCAACGTGGGCGACGGGCGCTGGCAGGTATCGGTAGGGGGAGGCCGTGAGCCCATGTGGGCGCACAGCGGCCGCGAGCTCTTCTACAAGACTTCCGACGACCAGATGACCGTGGCGACTGTGGTGACGGGCGCCGGCTTCGAAGTGCGCGACCGGAAAGCGCTCTTCTCCACCGCCGATTACGACAACGACTTCGAGCACGCGCGCTACAACGTGAGTCCCGACGATCAGCGCCTGCTGATGAGTCGCAAGACGACCTCCGCCGAGTCCGATCTGGTCCTGGTACTCAACTGGTTTGAGGAGCTCAAGGCGCGGATGGGCGTGAAGCCGTGACGGAAGGGTTCGGCCGCCTGACCACTCCCTTCGCCGCCCTGATCAGCGCGGGTTAGCGGAGCGCCTCCCGCAGCACCGTGAGGTGCGCCTCACTGAGCCCATTCATCTCGAACAGTGAAACTCCCGCCGCGCCGCCCTCCCGCGCCGCGGCCACGGCGCGGGCGAGATCCGCGGGGTTGAGGTCCGGGAGATAGAGCCCCGCATATAGCGGCTCGCCCCCCCGGAGGGCCGTTTTCCCTTCCCGCACCGCGTCGCGGATCCAGGGAATGCCTTCCTCGTAAAAGCCGTGATAAGTCATCGGGAAGACCAGATCGAGCGGCCACTGCTCCCACGCCTGGCGCACCAGCTGCCGCGCAATCGTCGGCGTCGGGAACACGGCCGCGGAGATCAGTTTGCCCTTCGCATGCACCGCTTGCGCGAGCTGGGTCACCAGCTCGGTCACCGAGTTCCAGCGGAACTCCCGCCAAGCGCGGTCGGCGGGGGGATCCGTGAGCTGCATCGGGTCGAGCCCCGACTCCTTCCGAAACCGCTCGCGGCACACCTTGCAATAGCAGAAATCGAACTCCGGCAGCTCGTGGTCCTGCACCAAGTGGTACTTGGCCCAGAGTCCCCTGGGAAGAATCACATCCGGGTGCCGGATGTAATCGAGGTGCACCCCATCCACACCTGGCAGCTCGGCGATGCCGCTCACCACGCCGCGCAGATATTCCCGCACCGGTTCGCGTGTCGGGCAGAGCCATTGGTAATAGGGGACATACGGCGGCTTGGTGAGACTCGAATCGCCGTTGCGGGAGATGCTGAACCACTCTGGGTGGTTGGCCTTGACCCAAGCATCGCCGCTGCGGTTGAGGATCCAGGTCCAGGCGTGAAAGGCGAGTTTCTCCGCGTGGGCCGCTTCGACTATCTGCGCGGTATCTCCGCCCCCGACCAGCACGCCGCTCAGTCCGGCCTCGCGCAGCCGCGCGAAGCGTCCTCGCCAGGTGGCGAGGTCGCCGGCATCGCCGTGCACCCAGGTCCAGCCTGTGAAGTTGGCACCTGCAGGCCAGGGCCTGAGCCCTAACACGCTGGGGAGCGCGGTCGCGCTGGCCGCTGTCCCGCCGATCAATTCCAAGAAGGCTCGCCGTCGCATCATCTGATCCCCTGAGCTCATTCGCGCCAGACCAGGCCATCGGCGCGGATGTGCCACGCCGCGCGTTTCCCGGAGCGCGGCAGCGAGCCCTCCCACCCGTCCGCGCTGAGGCGAAGCTGCAGCTCCCCCGGCAAGTGCCGCAGGGCCAGGGCGCCGAGGTCACCCGTGTACGCGCCGTGGCGACGATGAAATTCCCGCTCGGCGTAGTACACCCGCCGTAGCGCCCAGCGTGCCGAGTCGTTCACGCCGTCGCCGCGAATGCGCTTGCCGCCGAACTGCACCACGCCCCACAGCTCGGGGAGATGCATGTTCACGACGCCCTGGGGCGACCAGACCCAGTTGTGCTCCGGCAGCAACCCGCCCACGGAGTCTCGACGCGGGCGGTACTCTCCCGTAATGACCTCGCGATCCCATTCCACCCGCGAGAAGTTTACCCGCCAGTTATCCCCGGCATGTGGCGGGACCGAGACAGGCACCGAATCCGCAAAGGCGGACCAGGGGATCGCCAGCTCGGCCGTCCACCCGTGATCACGATCGTGCGGGTTATTGAGCGTGCCCTGGAGCGCCACCGCGACCCGCAGCCCCGCGATGTCCCAGCCGTTTACCGCCTGGCCGCCGTCGCGATACGGCTTCGGCAGGAAGAGATCCCACACGGTC
>DASYPD010000073.1:0-3487 GCA_036007005.1 Gemmatimonadales bacterium | reverse complement strand
CCCTCGAAGAACGGGTTGTGGGTCCAGCGGTAGATCTCCTGGAGAATCTCTTTGCCGGGATTGTCGGCGGGGTGCGCTTTGCCCGCAAAGATGATCTGTACCGGCCGGCGGCGATCGCAGAGCAGACGCTGCAGCCGATCCACATCCCGGAAGAGGAGGCTGGCGCGCTTATAGGTGGCGAAGCGGCGCGCGAAGCCGAGGGTGAGCGCATAGGGATGCAGCAGGCTTCCGGCCGCGACCACCTGATTGGCCTCCGTCCATTCATGGGCAAAGCGCCGGCGCGCCTCCTCCCGGATGAATCCTACCAGAGTTCCCTTGAGATCGAGGTGCGCGGCCCAGAGCCCGGCGGGATCGAGCTCGCGGAGCTGCTCCCACAGGGCAGGATCGTCGAGCCGCGCGCCCCAATCGGCTCCCAGCTGGCGGTCGAGCAGCGCCATGATGGGATTAGCCATCCAGGTCGCGAGATGGGCGCCGTTGGTAACGGTGTCGATGGGGACATCTTCTGCCTCGCGCCCAGGCCAGAGCTCGTGCCAGATGCCACGGGAAACCTCTCCATGCCGTTCCGAGACCGCGTTGACCCGGGCGGCAAGCTTGAGGGCCAACACAGTCATCTGGAAGGAGCCATCGCTCTCGGCGGGATGGCGGCCCAGGGCGAGCACTTGCTCGCGGGAGACGCCCATCTCCTCCCAGATCGGCCCGGTGCACTGAGCCAACTGCTCCGGGTCGAAGCGGTCATGCCCGGCGGGCACCGGCGTGTGGGTGGTGAAGACAGTGGTCCGCCGCACTTCGGCGACTGCCTCGTCCCAGGAACGGCCCCCCGCGATGAGCTCGCGCACCCGCTCGATCAGCATGAAGGCGGCGTGGCCTTCATTGGCGTGCCAGACACCCGGCTCGAGTCCCACCGCGCGCAGCACGCGCACGCCGCCCACCCCGAGCAACCATTCCTGCCGGAGCCGAAGATCGGGGCCCCCGCCGTATAGCTTGTTGAGGAGGGTACGGTCTTCGGGGTGATTCTGCTCGAGGTTGGTGTCGAGCAGGTAGAGGGGCACGCGGCCCACCCGCATGGTCCAGACACGCACGTGGACCCGCCGGCCGAAGGTTTCGACTTCGACGACCCCGGGGAGATCGCCGGGGCCGCGCAGTTCGACGAGAGGGGTGAGGCCGGGATCGACGTGATCGTCGCTGTCTTCCTGCCAGCCGTCGGCGCGCAAGCGCTGATCGAAATAGCCCTTCATGTAGCTCAAGCCCACGCCCACGAGCGGAACCCCGAGATCCGAGGCGCTCTTGCAGTGATCCCCGGCCAGGATGCCGAGTCCTCCGCTATAGATGGGGACGGAGTTATGGAAGCCGAACTCGGCGCAGAAATAAGCGACGGGGCGATTCACCAGCTTGGGATAACGGCGCGCGAACCAAGTGCGGTCGGGCGCGCGATCGGTGGCGAGCCACTCCATGACGAGGTCATACTGCGCGAGGAACTGGGGATCGTGGGCGAGCTGCTCGAGCCGCGCCGCGGGAATTTCGCGGAGCAGCTCGATCGGGTTGTGGCGGACCTGCCGCCAGAGCGGCGGATCCATGCTGCGCAACAGCTCGCGCGCCTCGCGGTTCCAGCTCCAGGAGAGGTTGCCGACGAGGGCGGTCAGGCCTTCGAGGCGGGGCGGGAGGGCGGTGAGCTTGCGGTGGGGCATGCTAAGAGTCGGACATCTAATGCACCAACTTCTTGTAGCGGATCCGGTGCGGCTGATCCACCGGCACACCCTTGCGGCGCTTGAAGTCGGCCGCATAGTCCTGGAAGTTGCCCTCGAACCAGTACACCTCGCTGTCGCCCTCGAACGCGAGCATATGGGTGGCGATGCGGTCGAGGAACCAGCGGTCGTGGCTGATCACGACGGCGCAGCCGGCAAAGGCGAGCAGCGCATCCTCCAGCGCACGCAGGGTGTCGACATCGAGGTCGTTGGTGGGCTCGTCGAGCAGCAGGAGATTGCCGCCGCTCTTGAGCAGCTTGGCGAGGTGAACGCGATTGCGCTCGCCCCCGGAGAGGATGCCCACCTTCTTCTGTTGTTCGGCGCCCTTGAAATTGAAGCCGGCGCAGTAGGCGCGCGCGTTCACGCTGCGCTTGCCGAACTGCAGCTGGTCTTCGCCGCCGGAAATCTCCTGGTACACCGTCTGCTCCGGATCGAGCGCCTCCCGGCTCTGGTCCACGTAGGCGAGCTGCACTGTGGAACCAACCACCAGCTCGCCGGCGTCGGGGCGCTCCTGACTGGTGATCAGGCGAAACAGCGTGGTCTTGCCCGCGCCGTTAGGACCGATCACGCCGACGATGCCGCCGCGCGGCAACGCGAAGTCGAGATTCTCGAAGAGCAGCCGGTCGCCGTAGCCTTTGGCGAGGTCCTTCGCGATGACGACGTCGTCGCCCAAACGCGGCGGCACGGGGATCAGGATTTCGGCGCTGCCTTCCTGCTGGCGCTCCCCCTGATCGCGCAGCTCCTCGTAGGCGCTGATCCTGGCCTTCTGCTTGGCATGGCGCGCGCGAGGCGCCATCCGAACCCACTCGAGCTCCCGCTCCAGGGTCTTCTGGCGCGCCGAGGCCTGCTTTTCCTCGGAGGCGAGGCGGGTGCGCTTCTGCTCGAGCCAGGAGGAATAATTGCCTTCCCAGGGGATGCCGGCGCCGCGATCGAGCTCCAGAATCCAGCCGGCCACGTTGTCGAGGAAGTAACGGTCGTGCGTCACGGCGACGATGGTGCCGGGGAATTCGCGCAGATGGCGCTCGAGCCAGGCCACCGACTCGGCATCGAGGTGGTTGGTGGGCTCGTCGAGCAAGAGGAGATCGGGCTGCTCCAGTAACACGCGGCAGAGCGCGACCCGCCGCCGCTCGCCGCCGGAGAGCCGGGAGACGTCGGCATCGCCGGGCGGGAGCCGCAGCGCGTCCATGGCGATGTCGATCCTGCGATCGAGCTCCCAGAGGTCCTGCGCGTCGATCCGCTCCTGCAGAGCGCCCTGCTTCTCGAGCAGCTTGTTCATCTCGGCATCCGACAGGGGCTCGGCGAAGCGGGCGCTCAGCGCCTCGAAGGCGGCGAGCAGCGCGCGCTGCTCGCGCACCGCGGCTTCCACGTTGCCGCGGACATCCTTCGCGGGATCGAGCTCGGGCTCCTGGGCCAGGAAGCCCACCCGGATACCGTCGGCCGGACGCGCGTCACCCTGAAAATCCTTGTCCACGCCGGCCATGATGCGGAGCAGCGTGCTCTTGCCGGCGCCGTTCGCGCCGAGCACACCGATCTTCGCGCCGGGAAAGAAGGCAAGATAGATCCCCTTCAAGATCTCCCGGCCGGGCGGGACGACCTTGCGGAGATTGCTCATGGTATAGATGTACTGGGGATTGGCCATAGGGGCAGGAACTTAATTAGGCACCCTGCCTGGAGAGGTATATTGCATCAGCTATGGGCTATCAGCTATGGGCTATCAGCTTGGGACTCTTGCGATGAAGACTCTA
>DASYPD010000072.1:0-5149 GCA_036007005.1 Gemmatimonadales bacterium | reverse complement strand
TCGAGCTCGGGGCCCCGCGACGCTGTGGTGTAGAGCGGATGGTGGAAATAGGGGATCTTCCAGTCGGAGCCGGCTGCGCTCAGCTCCTTCTCCAGCCACTTGAGCTGGTCGGGATCGAGGTAGTTGCTGTCGAGCACGAAGAACCGCACGTTGCCCTTCTTGAAGGTGCGGTAGCGATTGCCCCCGAAGTTGAACGGCTTGTAGAAGCGCTGATTGGGATCGTCGTGGTTGCCCAGCGTCGCGTTGAATTCCACTTTGGCATCGAGCAGCGGCTTATAGGGTTGAGTGAATTTCTTGTCGAAATCCTGGGGCCGCTCGGAGCCATAGATGTTGTCGCCGAGCATGATGGCGAAGGGAAACTGAAACTGGCGCCAGTACAGTGCGATCCGCTTGCCGACCTCAAACTCCAGCGCATCCCCGGTTCCGGTGTCGCCGATCACCAGAAACCGCACCGAGCCCGGCCGGCGCGGAAGGCTCAGCTGCTGGGCCGGGAGCGGCGCTGCCCAGCAGGCCCCCAGCAGTGCCAACGCAGTACGCGAGACAGTTTTCATGGGCGGTTCCTACGGTACCGCGTTGGGCATGACGTCGACGATGAGGTTGGCCTCAACGTCGCGCAGGAAGAGGTGGTGACCCATGAGGCGATACTCCAGCTGCTCGGGCAGCTTCGGCAGCAGCGGGAGCAGCGTGGGCGGAAAGGTCACCAGGGGGTAGCTCGTCGGGTAGATCTGATTCACCTTGGGCACGAAATCCGGCAGGCCATCCACGCGATGCTCCTGCTCCTGATCGACGCGGGTTTCCTTTACGGAGTCCGGGCGCCGGCGGTACTCCTCCTTGAGCAGCGTCGCGAAGATGGTCGCCACTTCGGGGGTGAAGATGTCGCCCTGTTTGGCATCGGCCCGCGCCACGATGATGGAGTTCGCCAGGGCCGTCGCGCGCGCGGCAATCTCCGCTTGACTCTTGGTTTCGTCGAGCGGACCCACCGAGTCCGCCAGCGTGTTGCGGAGCGCGATGTAGGCGTCGACGCGCTTGCTGAATTCGGCGAACGGGGCGGCGGTGGGATCGACGCGCTCCTGCTTTCCGCAGCCTACGGTCAGGGCGGCAAGCAGGCTAGCGATTCCGTAGCGCGCCCGCCGGCATCCTTCCTTGAGCGCCATGCGCGTCTCCTCTGCCGTGACAGGGGTTCCCGGGACTGGGGTCCATTCCTCTCCGGAAGGACGACCCCACTCTGGCCCATTGACACGCGACTGTCGGGGCGTGCAACGGGCTGTTCGTCTCCTCCCGCGTGGACCCCCCCCTTCCGGAACCGCCGGGAGAGTCACCCATGAGAGCTTCGCGCGGTGGTGCAGGCGCCCGGCACGGGAGCCTCCGGACCTGGGCGCTCGTGATCCTCCTGCCTATTCTGCTGGGCGCCGTCGTCCTGCTGCTGCCCATCCTCCCCCCCATCGAGCTGAGTCGGGCGAGCTTCCCGCCGGGGGCCGACTCGGCTGTCGTAATCGCGGGGGAGCGCTACCGCGCCGGCCCGGTCCGGCAATTGCTGCTCGGCCGCCACTACCGCGAGCTCTGGACGGTGCCGCTGAAGGTGGAGGTGCTCAAGCTGGCCGAGTTCGACGGGGGGCTCATCGCCAGCAAGGAGGGAGGCCACCGCGAGACGCGCAGCCTGCACTTCATTTCCGCCATCGGCCGGCACTTCGTCTTCCGCTCCGTCGACAAGGAAGTGACCCGGGTTATTCGGGAGGACTTGCGACGCACCCTGCTGGCCTGGATGCTCCAGGACCAGACCAGCGCTTCCCATCCCGCGGGCGCGCTGGTCGCCGCGCCGCTGCAAGCCGCGGTCGGACTGCCGCTCACTCACCCGCGTCTCGTGCTGCTGCCCGACGATGCCCGGCTCGGCGCCTTCCGGGTCCGCTTTGCGGGCCTGCTCGGCACGCTGCAGGAAAGTCCGGGAGAGAATCTCGCCACCCCACCGGACAGCAATGCGGCCAACCACATCAAGGAGACCGATAGTCTGCTCGCCCTGCTCGATGCCGGCTCGAACAATCGGGTGGATGAGCGGGGCTTTCTCACCGCGCGGCTGCTCGATCTGTTGCTGAACGATTGGGACCGCCACGCAGGACAGTGGCGCTGGCTTCCCCTGCGGGAGAGCTGGGGAACGCTCTGGCAGCCGGACCCGATCGACCGCGACCAGGCATTCTCGCGCTACAGCGGCGTGCTGCTGGATCTGGTGCGGATACGCGAACCGAAGTTCTCCAAGTTCGGTCCCGACTATCCAGCTTTGCGCGGACTGACCTGGAACAGTATGGCGCTCGATCACCGTCTCTTGAGCGGGCTGTCCCTCCCCGCGTGGGACTCGATCGCCGGATTTCTCACGGCGCGGCTCACGGACTCAGTCATCAGCGAGGCGGTGCGCCAGATGCCGGAGCCCTACTGGCGGCTCTCCGGAGCGAGGCTCCTCGCGGCACTCGAACAGCGGCGTGGCCAGCTGCGCTCCGTCGCACGCCAGTTTTACCTCCAGCTCGCCCGGCGTCCGGAGCTGTACTGTGCCGGCGCTGGCGAGATCCTGCTCGCCCGCTATGAGGCAGACGGGTCGCTGCAGCTCACGATTTCGCGCGACGACAGCAGCGGCGCCGTCGCGCCCTGGTTCGCGCGGCGCTTCCTTCCGGCCGAGACCGAGCAGGTCGCGCTGTACTTCCGCCGCGGCAGGCCGCGTATAGCGGTGACGGGGACTCCCTCGGGAGGTCTCACGGTTCAGCTCATCCACCCGAACGGACAGGCGGAAGCGCTGACTCCGGCGCGCTAAGTGCGGGTGAGGGCGTTGCCTGCCATGTCAGCCCCTCGGCAATCGTACGGCGGAGCGGCGCAGCACCAGCACGCCGAGCGAACCGCCGAGGCAACCGCCGCCGAGAATATCCGAGACCCAGTGGCTGTTGCTGACCAGCAGGGCGAGAACAATCACCCCCAGCGCCACCAGGGACAGCAGCCGGAGGGCGGGACGCTCGACCCAGAAGACCGAGAGCACGGCGCTGGCGGTGGCCATGGTGGCCGAGGGAAACCCCGAGTAACCCGCGCCGCCATGCAGAGGGCGCAGCGTATAGATGCCCTGGATGAGGTAAGTCGGGTAGACGTCCGACCGACCCAACAGATGTTTCAGCCCGATGGCCACGGCGAGAGCACCAACCGCAGCGAGCGCGCCGAGCCGAGCAACCCGACTCCACGCGGGGAGGCGTTTGCCGCTGAGGCCCCAGGCAGCGGCGCCGAGCGCGCCGAGCACCCAAGCGGCGAAGAGGGCCTGGAGCGGTGGAAAGAGCCGCTGCGCCCAGGTGAAGAGCGCCGTCGAATAGAGCTTCCGGTACAGGTACTCCGCAACCGGGCGATCGACGAAGCCGGCACAGAGCAACGCCATTCCCAGGGCGACCGGCAGGGCGCGCCACCACGCCCGACCGGCTCGTGCTTCGGCGGTCGCAGCCACCGTGCTCAGGAAGATCGCCTACTCGGCTTGAATGACGAGTCCCCCTGCCCACTTGGCCGCCAGATTGTAAAGCGCGGCCGAGATGAACAGGACGATGAAGCCGAAACAGCCATAGAGGATCGGCATGATGATGATGGCGCCGATTCCGAAGATCATGGCAAACGGCGATCCCGCTAGCCCGGCTCCGAGCCCGGCGAGCGACGCGAGCGAAAAGAGTAACCCGACAAGCAGCCCGAGCAGGGCGTAGAGCGTGCCCCCTACCTTAGCGGCCGATCCCGGCTCGACGCGACGGATGATCATGGCTCCTCCTTGAAGGGGACTAGGTGAGCTTCCAGAACGAACCGCTCAGTCCTACCTCGGCGAGCAATGCCTCGGTCTCTTCGACCGTGTGGCGTTTCCAGTCCGGCTCGAGCTTGTCCTGGTACCAGCCGCGCGCCAGGCGCCAGCCCTGCTCCGGTGTGAGGATGGCCCCCCGGGGCAGCTCGCGGGCCTCGCACCAGCGATCGACGTGCTCTTCGTCCCGGAAGAGCAACATGGTGCTTCAGGTGAAACCAATGTTGTCCCACCAATGGTGTACCGGGATCGCGAAATGGATCACCCCTTCGCTCCGAGTGAGCCTGCCCTGGCGTACCTCGAGCAGCAATGGTTCGCCGCAATCGCCACAGGGTGCCCGGATCTCGGCGTCTTGTCGCAGCGCCGCCGCAATGCCCAGCGCGTCCCAGATGCAGATTCCCCAATAGCGTTTCCCGGAGACGAGCACGCGAAATCCGGAAGGAACGGCGCAGAACGGGTTGGCCGCCCAGATCGCTCCATCATGGGGGGCAAGAATGAGCACCTTGCCTGCCGCGAGCTGCTGGAGGGCGGCGTGAATGGCCTCGAGGGGCCGGTCCAGGGCCTCCGCAATCTGCGGTGCTTGCGGAACCTGGGTCGTGTCGGCCGCGTGGCGAAAGACATACAGGCGCACCTGGCGAGCGAGCGCCGCGAGATCGGAGTGTGGCGGAGCGGTCATTCGGGGCCACCCGAGCCGAGCGAGGCCGCTAAGCGCCCCGCGGCGGCGCGCAGCGCGGTGGCGCGAGGGGAGCGGGAGTCGAGCTCACCCTCTTCCAAGCGTTTCACCATGCTCAAGCATACCTCGGCGGCTCGATGCAGCCAGAACTCCTGTACCCAGCTCGGGTCTCCGCTCTTGGCCGCTTCCATCGAGGCCCAGACGCGCATCCGGGTATCGTCGATCGCTCCCTTGAGGTCGGCCACCACGGAGCGAGGAAGCTCCCCCCGTGCGATGGCTCCCTCGATGTCCTTACAGAGCAGGCGCATCGCTCGGACATTGTCCGCGGGCGGTTGAGACATCGCAGAGGACCTTTCAGGCTTTCAGGTTGCGAATCGCTTCATCGCGCAAGCTCACCGGACAGCTTCTCGCTCGCGTGGAGGCGGCTGGTATTCGATATACCTGGCGGTCTCGTCCGCCACCTCGCGCCCATGCATTGCCTCGACCACTGCCAGTGACAGGTCGATGCCGGCCGACACGCCCGCGGAGGTCATAACTCCGTCCTCGACGACGCGGAGGGTTCGCTCGACCCGAATCGTTGGATCAAGACTGGCGAGCAGATCGAATGCGCCCCAATGGGTCGTCGCGCGCCGGCCGCTGAGCAGGCCAGCGCGCGCCAGCAGCAGGGCCCCGGTGCA
>DASYPD010000071.1:0-27275 GCA_036007005.1 Gemmatimonadales bacterium | reverse complement strand
CTCGCGCGCTCTTCGGCTTCGCTCGTCGGAGTGGCGCCGGGGCGGGTGGATTCTCCTCCTACATCGAGTATCGTCGCGCCCTGCTCCAGCAGCTGTTCGGCGCGGGCGAGCGCCGCGTCGACCGAGGCGAACCGGCCGCCGTCGCTGAACGAGTCGGGGGTCGCGTTGAGGATGCCGACAATGACCGGCCGTTCGAGCGAGAGTGGTCCCCGCGCGGTCTGCCAGAGCAGCGGATCCTCTCCCGGAAGAGCGTGTCCCAACGCCATGGCAAGCTCGCCGAGCGGCTCCGGGCTCGCCCACGGGCGGGCGAGGGCGGAGAGCCTGGCGCGGGGGCCAACCAGCAAGGCCCAATCTGCTCCAGTGATCACGTCCACGCCGCAGCGCGCGCCGCTGCGCACCAGCGCCTGCAGCGTAGCCGCTTCAGCCTCGGTCAGATGATAGGCCAGCGCCTCGAGCCCGGCGGCAGTGCTCCGACACAAGTCGCCCTCCCATCCGTGGGACAGGAGGGCGTCTCGGACCGCGTCTTCAGGACGGCCCGCGAGCGCGACGAGCTTCACGCTCCGGCAGGTTCGGCGGGCGGCGTCCCCAGGACGGGGGCTCGACTCGGTCCGGGACCGCCGGGCTTCACGGCGTAGGACGGCACAATCTGCGCAGGCGTGCGCGGCGGCAGCGCCTCGCCGCGGGCGAGCAGATCGAGGTCCTCGCGATCCAGTGTCTCGCGCTCGAGCAGCGCCTGCGCGATCCGATCGAGCAGCTCGCGGTTCGCCGCGATGATGGTGCGGGCCAGCTCGTAGGCTTCATCGATCAGCCGCTTCACTTCGGCGTCCACGGTCTCCGACATCCGCTCGGAGATTTCGCGCCGCTGCTGGATTTCCCGGCCCAGGAAGATCTCCTTTTCCTGGTCGCCTACGGCGATGACCCCGATCTTCTCGCTCATGCCGAACTGGGTCACCATGCGCCGGGCGATCGACGTCGCCACTTCGATGTCATTCGCGGCGCCGGTCGTTACCTTGTCCGCCCCGAAAATCAGCTCCTCGGCGACGCGTCCGCCGAACGCGCTGGCCAGCCGTCCCTCGAGGAACAACTTGGTGTAGTTGTGGCGATCCTCCTCGGGAAGCCACATCGTGAGGCCCATGGCGCGCCCGCGCGGAATGATGGTGACTTTGTGGAGCGGATCGCTGCCCGGAATCTTGAGCCCCACGATCGCGTGGCCGGCCTCGTGGTACGCGGTGAGTTTGCGCTCATCCTCGGTGAGCACCAGGCTGCGCCGCTCGACCCCGAGCATGACTTTGTCCTTGGCGTCCTCGAAATCCGACATGTCCACCAGGTTCTTGTTGCGCCGCGCCGCGAGCACCGCCGCCTCGTTCACCAGATTGGCGAGGTCCGCGCCGGCCAGCCCGGGAGTTCCCTTGGCCAGAATATCGAGCCGCACATCGCCGCCGAGCGGGATCTTGCGCGTGTGCACCCGCAGGATGCCTTCGCGGCCACGCACATCGGGTGAGTCCACCACGATCTGGCGGTCGAAGCGGCCCGGACGGAGCAGCGCGGGATCGAGCACGTCGGGACGATTGGTGGCCGCGAGCAGGATGACACCGTCGTTCGACTCGAAGCCGTCCATCTCGACCAGCAGCTGATTGAGCGTCTGCTCGCGCTCATCGTGTCCGCCGCCCAGCCCCGCCCCGCGATGGCGGCCCACGGCGTCGATCTCATCAATGAAAATGATGCAGGGCGCATGCGCTTTACCCTGCTCGAAGAGGTCGCGCACTCGGGAGGCCCCGACGCCCACGAACATTTCCACGAAATCCGAGCCCGACATCGAGAAGAAGGGACGCCCCGCCTCACCCGCCACCGCCTTGGCCAGCAGCGTCTTGCCGGTACCGGGAGGACCGATCAGCAGCGCGCCCTTCGGCAGCCGTCCGCCCAGCCGGGTGAACTTCTGCGGATCCTTGAGGAACTCGATGATCTCCTGCAACTCGACCTTCGCCTCGTCGGCCCCGGCCACGTCGGCGAAGGTGATCTTGGGCGTGTCGCCCGCGAGCAGCTTGGCTTTTGATTTGCCGAAGGAGAACGCGCGGTTGCCCCCAGACTGGATCTGGCGCAGGAAGACGAACCAGAGCGCAAAAATGACCACCCAAGGCAGCATCGTGACGATGAGCGTCAGGATGCCGCTCTTGGCCTGCTTCGCGGTGATGATGACGCCGGCATCATCGAGCCGTTTGAGCGTCGCGTCGCTCACCGTGCCGGGGAACAGCGTGGTGAACGAGCGCAGCGTGTTACTCCCTTCGGTGATCGGCGAGCGGAATTCGCCCTTCACCAGCTTGCCATCGTAGATCTCGACCGACTTGATATTGCCGGCTTCGACCTGGCGATTGAAATCGGTGAGATTGAGCTCCGCCGTGCCGCCGCGGGGCTTGCCCATGAACTGGAACAAGAATACCGCGAGCAGGGCGACCAGCAGCCAGAGCGCGAGGTTCTTGCTGAGGCCGGCCCAGTTCGGCATCGGAGGCTTGGGAGACTGACGCTGCTGCATTACATCAAATCCGCAATAAAAGGTAGATGCCGGAAGTCTTCGGCGTGATCCAGTCCATATCCGACCAGGAACGCGGTCGGGGCCTGGAAGCCGACGAAGCGTACCTCGGGCATCGGCGCGTGCATGGCGATCTTGTCGAGCAGGGCGCAGACCGCCAGGGAGGCCGGCTCGCGCTCGCGCAACATGCCGATCAGCTTGCGCACGGTGTTGCCGCTATCCACGATGTCTTCCACCAGCACAATGTGCTTGCCCTCGAGCCGGGTCTCCGGATCGTAGAGCAGCCGCACCAGACCGGAGCTGGTGGTCCCGGCGCCGTAGGAGCTCGCCACCAGAAAGTCCACTTGCAGCGGCCGCTCGATCTTCCGCACCAGATCGCCCAGGAAGATGAAGCTGCCCTTGAGCAGACCGAGCACCAGCAGCTCCCCGTCCGGGTACGTGCTGGTGATCTCGGTGCCCAGCTCGGCCACTTTCGCAGCGATCGCCGCCTCGTCATAGACGATCGACTTGACGGTGCGCCCGCCGGTTCGGCGGAGAACCTCAGCTGAGCTGGGCATCGATCCGGACCGCTTCGGTCTCGGGACGCGGAATCCGCTCGTCCGAGCGGCAAACGCCGGGAACCCACACGATAGTTCCCCCAGCCTCGATGACCGGCCACGCCTCGCGTTGGCTGCGCGGGACCCGCGCGTCCTGCATGCACCGCACCACGAGTCTCCTTCCGCCGGCGCCCAGCGGCCGGATGCGATCGCCGGCCCGCCAGGGCCGCACCACGTAGGCGTCCTCGCTGAACCAGCTCGACGTCGAGCTCCGTTCCAGCCGATCCGGTGCGAGCGTGCGGCGCCAAGCGACACGCCAGCCGCCCGCGACCAACTCTCCGGCTGCCCCTTCGAGCCGCTGCGCCATCCACGGGGAAGGATGCGCGGAGCCCCGAAAGAGACGAAGGCGGCCGAACGAGAGCTCGGCTGCGCATCCATTGCCAAGCTCCGCGACCGCCCCGCTTCGGCCGCTCTCGAGCAGCCGTTCGATCTGCGCCGCTCGTTGCGGGCCGATGAGACAACCAACCCGGCGCCCCAGGGCGCCGAGCAGGGCCCGCACGCTGCTGGAATCATACCCATGCAGGGGGGACGCAGCAACGGAAACCCCATCGCACGCGAGCGTTACGTCGAGGTCCGGTAATCGCTCCAGCACGCTGTCCCAGGCCGCGCGTGCGGCCGCGGCTTGGCGGCCAAGCGCGAGGAGGTTGCCCTCGACACAGGGAACCCGCTGCCGGAGCGCGGGCAACAGCTCGCAGCGAATCCAGGAGCGCTCGTGACGCGGATCGCGATTCGCCGGATCTTCCCATGCTGAGAGCCCCACCTCCTGCAGATATGCGGCCAGCTCCTCGCGTCGAAACGGCAGCAGGGGCCGGACGATTCTGCCCCGCCGAGGCGCGATCCCGGCCAGACCGGCGGGACCGGATCCTTGGAGCACCCGCATGAGAATCGTCTCGATCTGATCGTCCTGTTGATGGCCGGCAAAGATGAGCTCGGCGCCGAGCTGGTCGGCGAGTCGCTCGAGCCAGGCGAAACGCGTGGTGCGCGCCACGGTCTCGCCCGCGGCAGGCCCGAGCTCGAGTCGTGTCACATGGAACGGGAGATGGTAGCGTGCCGCCTCGCCGCGCACCCGTTCGGCGACCTCCGCGCTTCCGGCGGAGATCCCGTGATCGGCGTGCGCAACGTGCAGCGCGAAGCGGGTCGCCGCGGCAGAGCGCGCGAGGAGATCGAGCAGGGCGAGCGAGTCGGGACCGCCCGAGACGGCGACCAGCGCCGGGCCGGCCGGCAACGCCATCCCGCTCAGATGGCGCTCGAAACGCTCCGCGAGGGTCACGCGTCCTCGAACGGCTCCATATGGACCAGCACGTTCTCGACCCGCGGCACCGCGCTACGAATTCGGCTCTTGACCTTGCCGCTCAGCACGTGGGCATCGTGGAGCGAGAGCGTGGGGTTGGCCTGGACATGGAGCTCCAGCAGATACTTGGTGCCGCTCTTCCGGATCCGGAGCTTTTCCGTGGCGAGCACCCCGTCCACCGCATGCGCTGCGGCATCGACCGCGCGAAAGACCTCTTCCTCGGGGGACTGATCCATCAGGTCGGCCAGCGCGGGACGAATGATCTGCACCCCATTGTAGAACACCACGAGGGAAGCAAACAGCGCCGCCCAGTCATCCGCGGCTTCCCAGCCCGGACCGCCAAGCACGGCGATCGAAATGCCGATGAATGCGGCCGAGGAGGTGATGGCGTCGGCGCGATGATGCCACGCATCGGCCGCGACGACCTGGCTGCCCAGCTCCGCGGCGCCGCGCGCGACCCGGCGGAAGAGCAGGGCCTTGATGCCGACCACGGCCACGAGCACGATGAGCGTGAAGGGCGCGGGCGTGTGATGCGGGATACGGATCTCGCGGATCGCTTCGATGGCGATGCCGAGTGCCGCCCCGACCAGCATCAAGCCGACGATGGCGGAGGAGACGGATTCGGCCTTGCCATAGCCGAAGGGATAGCGCTGGTCGGCATCACGCGAGGCGACCCGGAGCCCGCCCCAGACGACCAGCGAGGAAAAGATGTCGGCGACGGACTCCACCGCGTCGGCGATCAGCGCGTAGGAATGGCCCAGGATCCCCGCGAGCAGTTTGGCGAGGGCGAGCAGGCCATTGGTGACGAGGCCGGTCCGTGCCAGAGAGATGCCGCGATTCACTTCGGCTTGAGCCACCGCTCAAAGAGCTCGAGGATCCGGCGGTATTCGTCGGTCCACGAATCGGGCCGAATGAACCCGTGGTCCTCCACGGGATACACCGCGAGCTGCCAGTCGGTCTTGCCGAGCTCGATCAGCCGCTGGGTGAGCCGGACGACATCCTGGAAATGGACGTTGACATCCACCATCCCGTGGAGGATGAGCAGGGGATCCTCGAGGCCCTGAGCGAAGTAGATGGGCGACGATTGACGGTAGGCAAGCGAATCTTCCTGGGGCTCGTTCAGAATCTCCGCGGTGTACGGGTGATTGTAGTGGGCCCAGTCGGTCACGGGGCGCAAAGCGGCGCCGGCACCAAACCACTTGGGCTCGGTGAAGAGCGCCATCAAAGTGATGAAGCCACCGTAGCTGCCGCCGTAGATGCCGACCCGGTCGGGTGAGATGCCATGGGTCTTCTGCAGCCAGCGCACCGCATCCACCTGGTCCTGCAGATCCCGGCCACCCATGTGGCGGTAGTTCGCGAGCCGCCAGTCCCGTCCGTACCCGGTTGAGCCGCGGTAGTCGAGGTCGAGCACGACATAGCCCTTCGAGGCCAGCAGCTGGTTGAACTGGTATTCCCGGAAATAGGTGGACCAGTAATTGTGCACATTGTGCAGGCAACCCGCCCCGTGCACGAAGATGACCGCCGCGCCGTTCGGCCGCGCGCCAAGCTCCGCGGGGCGATAGATGCGGGCGGGAACTTGAACGCCGTCCGAGGCGGGGATCCCGATGATTTCGGGCTTGATCCAGGGGAAGCTCAGCCACGCGGCGGTCGCTGAGCTGGTGAGCTGGCCACGCGGAGCGCCGGCCCGCGTCGCCTGCAGAAAGAGCTCGGGCGGCCGGTTGGCGGAGGAAGCGAGGTCGACCAGCTGCCGGCCGTCGGGGCTCAGGGTGACGGTGTGGCCGCCGACGTCGGCGGTCAGGCGGTCAGGAGGTCGGGGAGTCGCGCGATCCGCCAGCGGGAGCAGATACGCGTGGCGCTCATAGGGCGACACTTCGCTGGTGTGCAGCAGCCAGGCGGAGCGGTCGGGCAGCAGCTCGGCGTCGAGGACTTCCCATTTCCCGCGGGTTAGCTGGTGGCGGTTGCTCCCGTCGGCGCTCATCGTGTAGAGGTGCGCGTACCCGTCCGCCTCGCTCACGAGCCAGACGCCGCCGTCGCCCGGAAGCCAGCCTCCGACGCCGTCGCAGGGCGCGGCGCAGGGGCCGCCGACCCACGCGGTATCGCGTTGCACGTCGAGCGGGGTTACCCGCGCCGAATCCGCATCCACCCGCACCAGCCGCCGCTCGGTGAAGCTGCGATTCCACGCGAAGAGCAGCGCAGAGTTGCCGCGATCGTTCCAGCCGGCCACGCTGAGCTGGGCATACGTGCCGCTGCTGTCAGGGGCGAGCGGCTGGATCCAGCGCACCGCGCCGCTGGAGACCGAGAAGAGGCCGAGACGGGTCCGGCTCTGCAGGTCTCCGACCTTGGTGCGCGAGGCGATCTCTTCGGTGTACCCCGACAGCGTGACGTAGTTCGGCACCTGTGCCGTTCGCGCACTCGGCGTCGGCGTCACCAGCTGAACGAGCACCGCTTCGCCGCTCGGCGAAGGGGAAAGCTCTCGTACCTGCTCGCCGCTCGCGAGATAGAAGGCCTTGGGCTGTGCGGCATCCCGGGCTTCTCGCTCCGCCTTATCGAGACTGTCGCGCATCCGGCGGTCGCGCACCGCGCCCAATAGCGCGCGCTGCTCCGCCTCCACGAAGGCGCGCTGGCCTTCGGCGCGCTTGGGCTCCTCCGGTCCGGGCCCGGTGCGAATGTCGGTGAGCTGTTGCACGCCGCCCTGGACGATGTCCAGCGCAAAGCTGTTGTTGTCCCTGCGAAAGAAGACCCGGCGGCCTTCGCGGTCGAAGCGGGGATCGGTCTCGCTGACGCCCGGGGTGCTGGTCAACCGGCGCAGCTGGCCGGAGGGCAGCTCAACGAGATAGAGGTCTCCCCGCACCGACACGACCCGGAGCCTGCGGTCCGGGGCGAGCGCCCCACTGGCGAACAGCGGCTCGAGCGAGTCAGCTTGAGCCTGCGTCAGCCGCTCCGGTGCGGCGCCCGCCACGGCCCGGATCCGATAGGGCTTCAGCGTCTCGCGCCAGTCCGCGCCAGGCGGCAGCCAACGGAAAGAGATCCACTGCCCATCGGGAGACCAGCGGACAGCGGACGGCTCGCGGCCGGTATTCTCGGGGCCGCGCATGATAGTGGGAACCTCCAGTGCGAACTTCGTCTGGGCCGCAGCAGGAAGCGCCAGCACGCCGCCCAGGATCGCGACGGCGCAAAGCGCTTGGGATTGCTTCGGGCCTGCGGCCCTCGCAATGACTTCCCGGACTGCGGCCCGCGCAACGACGAAGGGTGCCATTACGGACTCAACCTTTCGACAAGCCAGCCATCCGTGCCTTTCCGATAGCGCAGCCGGTCGTGCAACCGGTTCGGGCGGCCCTGCCAGAATTCGTATTCGTCGGCCTGCACGCGGTAGCCGCCCCAGTACGGCGGCTTGGGCACGGCTTCGGCGGCGTGGCGTCGCGAGAGCGCCTCCCATTGGGCTTCGAGCGCCGCGCGGCCGGAGACCACCTGGCTCTGATGCGAGGCCCAGGCGCTCAGCCGGCTGCCGAGGGGACGCGAACGATAGTACGCCTCGGACTCCGTTTCGGCGATCCGCGTGACAGTGCCGCTAACCCGCACCTGCCGCTCGAGCTCGCACCACCAGAATACCAGCGCGGCCAGGGGATTCTGCGCCAGCTCCTCCCCCTTTCTGCTGCGCGAGTCGGTAAAAAACACCAGTCCTCGCTCGTCCAGGCCTTTGAGCAGCACGATGCGCGCGCTGGGCCGCCCTTCTCGCGTCGCGGTCGCGAGCGTCATAGCGCTCGGCTCGGCCACCTGGGCGTCCGCCGCGTCGTTCAGCCAGCGGCGCAGTTGCTGCAACGGGTCGGCCTCGGCCGAACTCTCATCGAGAACGGCGCGGGCATAGTCGCGCCGCAGCTCCGCGAGATTCATCGCGGCCGCTCCGCGCCGGGCCAGGGACCCGGCGGCTCGCCGGGAAGCTCGACCTGGTATTCCTCCTCCTTGAATATCGTGAAACCGCGCGCCAGGTAGTTCGGCAGGGCGCGGGAGTGGTCGAGGCTACAGGTGTGCACCCACACGCGCCGGATCGAGGGCCGCAGCTGCCAGGCGCGATCGACCGCTTGGGTCAGCAGGTAGCCGCCGATTCCCTTCCCCGCAAATTGTGGCAGCAGCCCGAAGTAGGTGATTTCGACGCTGCCTTCCGATTGCGCTTCGAGCTCGAAATAGCCCGCGGGGGTGCCGCTTTCCAGAGCCATCCAGGTTTCGATTTCGGGGCGCGACAGCCAGGTCAGCCAGCGGGGGTAGCTCCAGCTCAGTCGCTCGCGCCAATACCAGTCGCCGCCCACCGCAGTATACAGGAAGCGCCCAAGCTCAGGAGAGGGGATGCCCGCCCGCAGCAGCAGCAGGTCGGCCGGGAGCGTGAGCGCGGGTCGCAAGCTGGAGCGCGACAACATTTCGAGGTGCGTGGTGCGGACGAGAGTCCTCATCGCGCGGGAAGGACCACCCCCCGACATTCTCCGAATCCGATGGTCGCAAAGCCTGCTCGCCGGCAGAAGCCGCGCAGCACTACTTCGTCGCCGTCCTCGAGAAAGCGACGGGTTTCCCCGCTCGGCAGCTCGAGCGGGTCACGGCCGCGCCAAGTCAGCTCCAGGAGACAGCCGCGGTTTTCGCGCGCCGGTCCCGACACCGTTCCGCTCGCCAGCAAATCTCCGGGCCGAAGATTACAGCCGTTGCTGGCGTGATGGGTGACGAGCTGGGCCGGCGTCCAGTAGAGCTCAGCGGCGCGCGAGCGGCTGAGACACACCGGCTCGCAGCCCATCGTGCGCATGGGTTCGGAGCGCAGCCAGACCTCGAGCTCCACGGCAATCGCCCCACGCTCCTGGTCGCGCTGGTCGAGCAGATAGGGGAGCGGTGCGGGATCTCCCTCGGGACGCGTCGCGGCGGCCACCCGGAACGGCTCCAGCGCATCGAGGGTCACGACCCAGGGCGAGATGCTGGTCGCGAAATTCTTGGACAGAAACGGGCCGAGGGGCTGATACTCCCAGCGCTGCACGTCGCGCGCGGACCAGTCGTTGAGCAAGCAGAGCCCGATCAGATGGGTTTCGGCAGCCTCGATCGGGACCGGGGTGCCCAGCAGGTTACCCTGCCCCACCCAGAGGCCAAGCTCGCACTCGTAATCGAGCGCCTCCGTCGGCTGCAGCACCGGCGCGGGCGCCGCGTCCTCCTTGAGCTGCCCGCGAGGCCGGCGGATCGCGCGGCCGCTGGGAACGATCGAGGACGTCCGGCCATGATAACCGATCGGCACCCATTTGTAGTTCGGCAGCAGGGGCTGCTCGGGCCGGAACATGCTGCCGACATTCATCGCGTGGTGAATCGAGGCATAGAAATCCGTGTAGTCGCCGATGTCGGCGGGCAACAGGAGCTCCGCGCCGCTCATCGCGACCAGGCACTCCTCGGGCGGACGCGGCAGCGCGGAGTCTTCCCGCAGCAAGGCGTGCACCGCGTGCCGGAGTGCCGTCACCGCGGTGCGTCCCAGCGCAAAGAGCGGATTCAGCGTCGGCGCCAGGGCCGCGCCGCGCAGCGAGGGCTCGAGCGGGCCTAACCCGCCAACCTGCACTGTGCGCTGAAGGTCGAGGATGTGCTCGCCGATCGCCACGCCGATCCGCGGCGCCCGACCCGCCGGGCGGAACACGCCCAACGGAAGGTTCTGGAGCGGGAAATCGGTCGCCGCCTGCCGCGCCGAGTTCACCCACGACGCGAGCTCCAAGGTGTGCGTCTGGTCGAGCCCCGGTCTCACGTCCAGCCTCCCGCAGCGAGCTCATCGAGCGGCTCGCGAAAGGAGCAAGACCCGAAGCTATGGCAGAAGTTCTCCCGCAGCTGGGCGAGCGCCGTCGCTCCGATCCGCAGCTCGCGCCACTGCAGGGCCGCCGGATCGAGCCGCAGCGCCGCCGGGTCATCTTCCCGCAGCGCCGCCCGCAGCTGGACCGCGGCAGCGCCCCCCCAGGCGAGCGTTGCGGCGAGGAAAAGATTCAGAAAGCCATACATGACGCCTTGCGGCGCAGCCTCGGCATAGCTGAGCCGGTAGCAGCCTCGCAGCGGGTGATGCAACCCGGCCGTCGCCTTGAACGCGAGCCTCCGGCGGGCCGCTGCCTGGAGAAAATGCACCAGCTGGTCGACCTCGGGGAACGCATCAGGCGTGACGCCCCCGGTGCGGATCTTGGCAAACGCCCGGCCGGCGGCGAGGGCCTCGAGAACCGCCTCGCTGGCGGAATCGAGGGAAATCTCGAGATAGCGGTTCCATTCCACCGGCAGCACGGCCAGCACCGCGCGGGCCGCATTGTCCGACGCCGCCTTGACCTCCACGCTCTCGACCCGTCCCCCATGCTCGCCGCTCCGGGCATTGAAATGCTCGATCGCTCTGACCTCGTCCGCCCCGGCGGTTCCCAGCAGAACAGTGAGAGGCAAGCGCTCTGCGACGGTGACGTTCCCGTCCCGGAGCAGCCCCTCGAGCTCGTTCAATTGTGCCGCCGGTACCACGAACCGGCCCAGTGCCCAGGCGTCGGCCGAGCCGCGGTAGGCCCGGTAATTCGCGAGCGCCGTGGCCAGATCCAACCCCGCGGGCGGAAAAAGGCCGGCATAGTCGATCGCCCCGCTCAGCAGGCGGTGAAGTGAAGAGTAATTGTCCAGGGCTTCATCCACGCTTGCACCCACTGCTTTCGTGAAGAAGGCGGACTGAGGTTAGCTAGAAACGGCTCAGACGGAATGGCGACAGATCGAACCGCGGTGGCTTGTCCTCCACCAGATCGGCCAGCACCTCGCCGATCGTGGGGGCGAACTTGAAGCCGTGCCCCGAGCAGGGACTGCAGACTAACACGCGGCCATCTTCCGGGTGGCGGTCCAGCAGAAAATCGCCATCCGGGGTGTTGGTGTACAAACAGACCGCGCTGTCCCGCAGCGGGCCCAGCAGTTGCGGGGTCCGTGTCGCCATGACCTCGCGCAAGCGGGTGGCCTCGTCGGGATAGACCGTGCGCCGCACCTGCTCCGGAGTGGTCTCCTCGCCCTGATGATGGATGGCGACCTTGACCCCGTCGCCCAGATCGGGAAATCCATAGAACAGCTGGTTCGGTGCCCATTCCCAGATGAACACGGGGATCCCCCTCGCGTCGGACGCGGGGGTGAACCAGAACAAGGTCTGGCGCGCGACGCGCAACGGCAGCGGCGCGCGCGCGATTCCATTCGCGAGCCAGGCACCCGCCGAGAGAATCAGCCGGTCCACCCCCCAGTGGCGGGCCGCTGTCCGCAGGGTGATTCCCTCGCCGGCGCTCCAGGCGGTGACCGGCTCGTCGAAATGCAGCTCCGCTCCCGCGGCCTCGGCGAGCTGCAAGGCGGCTTCCAGCGCCGCTTCGGGAAACAGCACGCCGGCTCTAGGCTCGAACAAACCCACTTCGCCTTCCCCCAGCCGAAACAAGGGAAACCGCTCGCGCGCCTGTGCCGCGCTGAACTCCTCGTAAGGCAGGCGGTGCTCGAGCGCGCTGCGGCGTGCGCCACCGATCAGCGCGCCATCGGGCATGCCGATCATGAGCCCGCCGGTGGGAACGAGCAGGCTCCGGCCGCTCTGCCGCTCGAGGAGAGCCCACCACTCGTAGGCCCGCTGGACCAGCGGCACGTATTGCGGATGCTCGAAGTACGCCTCGCGGATGATGCGACTCTTGCCGTGAGAGGAGCCGAAGGGGTGGGGTGGATGGAAGCGATCGAACCCGATAACCCGCTTGCCGCGGGCCGCCAGCTCGCGCGCGGCCATACTCCCCATCGCGCCCAAGCCCACAATCCCGACGTCAAACCGGGTCATGGGGCAGCAAGCTATCGCCGCGGCGCCTTATATATAAGACATGGCTTCAGGGGCACCCTATGCGATCATCGACCTCGAGCACCAAGGCCGGCCGCAATCGGTGGCGGCCTGCCTGCTCGAGAGCGATGACGGCCCGCTGCTCGTCGACCCGGGACCCACCTCCGCCCTCCCCACCCTTCGCGCGGGGCTCGCAGCGCGGGGGCATAGCCTCGCGGATGTTTCGGCGCTCCTGCTCACCCATATCCATCTCGATCACGCGGCGGCGAGCGGCAGCCTGGCGCGCGAGAACCCGAAGCTCCGGGTCTACGTGCACGAAGCGGGGGCCCCTCACCTCGTGGACCCCAGCAAGTTGCTCAGCAGTGCGACGCGGCTCTACGGCGATCGAATGGCGACTCTCTGGGGCGAGGTGGCGCCTGTCCCTCTCGACCGGGTCCGTGCGCTCCAAGGCGGAGAGCGGCTCTCGCTGGGGCACCGAGAGATCGAGGTGGCCTACACGCCGGGCCACGCCTGGCATCACGTGAGCTACTACGAGCGGGCCACCGGCGTGGCCTTCGTAGGAGATACCGCCGGGATCTTCGGGCCGCGACTTCCCGTCGTGCTCCCGGTCACGCCGCCGCCCGATTTCGATCTCGAGGCCTGGCTCGGCTCGCTGGACAGAATCCTGGCCTGGCGCCCCCGAGAGATCGTGCTGACCCACTACGGGCCGGCGGGCGATCCGGTGCGGCATTGCGACGAGTTGCGCGCCGGGCTCCTCGCCTGGGCCGAATATGCGCGGGTTAGCCTCGAGCTGCCAGGCAGCGACGCCGACCGGATCCGCTGGTTCGTGCGGCAGCTCGTCGACTGGATCGCCGGCCGCGTCCCGGCGGCGCTGGCACAGCACCTCCTCGCGGGCGCCGGCCCCGAGGCATGCTGGCAGGGGCTGGCGCGGTACTGGCGTAAGAAGAAGGGCCCTTACTTGTCCTCAGCGGTCCAATAGAACGGCTCCGCCTGCTGCCGCCGCGGATAGACCTCGTCCAGCGTATTGCCGTCGTAGAGCCGCCCATTCTTCATCACATACCGGATCGTGCTGGTGTGCCGCAGGTTCTGCAGCGGGTTACGGTCCAGCACGATTAGATCCGCCAGCTTGCCCGGCTCGAGCGATCCGACGTCTTTTCCTAACCCGATGGACTCGGCTCCGAGAATCGTGGCGACCCGTAACGCGTCATGGGGACTCATCCCGCCCATCCCCACCATCCAGAGCTCCCAGTGATACCCCAGGCCCTGTAATTGGCCGTGCGAGCCGATCCCCGCGTGGCCACCCGCGGCGACCAGGTCCCGAATCGATTCTCCGATCAGTTTCATCCCGTACTGGCTGTCGTGGAACCAGCCGGCGCTCGCCCCCGTCGTCACGGCGTTGGGCGAGCCGCCGCGCCGCAGGATCTTCTCCTCCAAATCGCTCCACGGCGTGAACCGCTTGAGCTTGGCGTCGTTGAGCAGGTCCTCGTGCTCGTACCAGTAGTTTTCGCCCCAGGGAGCTCCGTAGGCCACGATGATGGTCGGCGTGTAGGTGATTCCCGATTCCGCCAGCAGCCGGATCAGATCGGCCTGCAGCGGGAAGGTCGGGATCGTATGCTCGTGGCCGCTGTATCCATCGATCGCCTCGGTGATGTTCATCTTGATGTCGAGCCCGCCTTCGGTGGTCGGCATCAGGTGCAGCTCGTTGGCCGCCTGAATCACCCACTGGCGTACTTCGCGATTGCCGGTCTGGTACTCCTTGAGGGTGTGGGTGTCGTAGTAGTCGCTGTAGCGCTTGAGCACCTTCCGCGCCTGATCGAGGTCGCGGATGTCCTCCGCCGAAAAGACCCCCGGCCCTGTCGAATAGATACGCGGCCCGAGAAGCTGGCCCGCATTCACCTCGTCTTCGTAGGTGAGCACATCGGTCGTGCCGGTCTGCGGATCGCGCGAGGTCGTGACGCCATAGGCCAGGTTGGCCACGTAGCTCCACACCGGCTGCCGGTGAATTCCCGCCGCGAGGCGCAGGTGACCATGTGTGTCCACAAACCCGGGAATGATGGTCTTCCCGCTCAGCTCGATCACCGTCGCTCCGGCCGGCACCCTGACGCTGCCCCGCTTCCCGATCGCGCTGACCCGGTTATGCACCACCACCACGTCGGCATTCTCCAAGACTTCCATGCCCTTCATCGTGATGACGCGCGCGCCGCGCAGCACCGCCGAGCTCTGCGGAATATCCCGCGGGGCGGAGAGGTGGATGCGTGCTTCCACCGGCTGGTACTGCGGCGCCTGCCGGGCGGCCCGCGCAGCCGAATCGCCCTGGGCCGTGGTATCACGCGCGCCCTCGCCACCGGCTCCTCCCCCGCCGGCGCGCCGCGGGTTAGCGCGCCGCACCGAATCGTCGAACGCGCGTGCCCGCTCGAGATCGTACACCACGTGGGCGTTTCCGATCGACCAGTGCACCGTCTTGCCGTCGGCCCCCCACGAGGGGAATTGTCCTCCGATGTCGGTCAGTTTGCGCACCGGGAACGTCGCGCCCTCCGGATTTCCCACGCTGACGGTCGGCTCCTCTCCCCCCATCCAGGGGATCGTCACCGTGTACAGATCATTGTTGACTTGCGCGAGCGCGACATCACCGCCGGGCGAGATCAGCACCGCCGAGGCGGCTCCGCCCCCAGCACCACCGCCCCCAACCGCCCCAGCAGTTACCCGCAGATGACTCTTCACCTCGGTCCCGTCCCAGCGCATCGAGAGGAGCCCGCGCCCCCCGCCGTACGCATAGATGCGGGTGGAGTCGTGCGTGAATTGCGGGGTCGAGAAGCCACTCGCCGGCGCGATGAAAACCGCTTCGCCCCCCGCGGCCGGCAGCCACACCAGATCCCGGGAGCCACCCCCTCCCCCGCCTCCGAGCGCTTCGCGGAACGACCGCGCCGGTGAGCGCAGCGCGACGATCCGGCTTCCGGTCGGCGAAAATACCGGCTGCTGCCAGAACGCCGAGGCCGTGGTGAGCTTCTGCGGCGCGCCGCTTCCGTCGCCCCGCACCCTGTAGAGAAAGCCACCCTCCGTGTTGCTCCACGTCGTGTAGGCGATCCATTGCCCATCCGGACTCCAAGCGGGCTGGTATTCCCCTACCTCCATGCTCGTCATCCGCTTCGGGATGCCGTTGGGCCAGCTCATCTCGTAGAGCCGGTCGAGCGCCACGAACGCCAGCCGCTTACCGTCCGGCGACGCCACCGCGTCGCGGATCTGCTTAATCGGGAAGGTCGCCGAGTCGCTGATGCGATAATCGAATGCCACGTGCGGCCCCAGCGCCTGCACCACCTCGGCCTCGAACGGGATCTCGACGGGGGCACCCGCCTCTGCCGGCACCTTCCAGAGCTTCCCGTTCCAGGTCGCCACCAGAGACTTCGAATCCGGCGTGAAGCTCATTCCCGGATAGACGTCGAGCGTCGCGCGCGACTCGAGATCGTCGCGCTGCACCGGATAGACCAGCCAGCGCTCGTCCCCGGACTTGAGATCGCGGATCCGGAGCCTGGTTTCATCGAGGTGCCGCGTGCCGTACACCAACCAGTGCCCGTCGGGCGAGAGCGTCGGGCGGAACGCCGAGCCCCAGCGGTTTTCCCGGATGCTGGTTTCCCCCGACTCGCGGTCGTACACCGCCAGGTCGTAGTCGCTCATCGGAGTGTTGTAGATCCACGAGCCCCGTCGTTGCGCGAACCAGATGAAGCGCGGCGCGGCACCGAACGCGGCGCCGGTCTGGCGCAGCACATCCGCCGGGTTGCCGCCGCCGGGACCGCCGGCTCCCGCGCCGGCGGTCGGGGCCGGAATGATGCGCTGCCCTTGGCCGCCGTCCACATGGAACATCCACAGCTTGTTGCCGCGCGTGACGACGATGAACTTGCCGTCGGGAGTGAACTCGGGAGACTCGTAGGCGTTGGTCTTCCCGCGGGTAACCTGCACCGTGTCCTTCTTGTCCACCGAAATCGTCCAGACGTTCCAGCCGCCATCGCGGTCGCTCACGAACACGATCCGTTTCCCGTCCGGCGAAAACCTCGGCTGGGCGTCGAACGCCATGCCGCGGGTGAACGGCACCGCCTTTCCTCCCGAGATCGGCAGGGTATAGAGATCGCCGAGCAGATCGAAGACCAGGGTCTGCCCCTCGGGGCTCACGTCCAGCGACATCCAGCTTCCGACCTTCGTCGTGAACGAGGCCGTGCGCGCCGGCTTGAGCGGCAGGCCTTCCTGCATCGGATCGCGCGGCGCGCGGGCCGCCGGTTGCGCCCCGGCCGGCGCGAAAGCTCCGAGGCCGGCGAGCAGGGTCAGGACGATTGATCGGGGACTACTCGACATGGGGAGCTCCTATTTCCACTCGGTGAAGCGTGCCTCTCCGTTGCCCTGTTCATCAATCTCCCACTCGTACACCACCGCCATCTTGCCGAGCCGGGCCAGCGACTTGCCTCCCACGGTGAAATACACCGCTCCCCGGTAACTCACCGCCGAACCTTTTCCCGTAAACTGCCCGACGCCCGCGCCGGTCCACGTGCCCATCTCGCCCGCCGGCGTCATGAGCACGCCCTGTCGGGGACACTCGCCGTAGAGCGAGCCATCGGGCCGCACCTGCGACCAGTAGGTGCCCAGCATCGTCACCTTCTTCCCCAGCAGCGTCCCGCTCAGCTCGAACGACACTTCCATTCGAGGACCCGGTCCTTCCGCGGGCAGCACCCGCTGCCCCGTGACCTTCCCGCGCAAAGTACCCAGCTCGCTTCCCAGCATGGCGTTCTCCGTGAGGTGAGGGTGAGTCTCCGGCCAACTTACCGCGTCCCGGCCCGTCGCTCAAATCGGCTCGCGCCCGTTGCCGCCGTATTCCGTCGCCGGCATATTCAGCTCCCTCGATGGCCCCATCCCCCTCCCGGAACTCGAGCTCTGCCATGCGCACGCTGACCGTCGCCTTGCTGCTCGCCGTCGCCGCCCCGCCGGCAGCCGCGCAGCAGCGTCCCCAGTTGACCGCCGCCGATTACGCCCGGGCGGAGAAGTTCATGGGCTACAACACCGCACCGCTCGTCTTCGGCATGGCGCTCCGTCCCACCTGGCTGCCCGACGGCCGCTTCTGGTACCGCAACAGCATCCCGGGGGGAACCGCGCTGATGCTGGTGGACCCGCTGCAGCGCACCCGCGGCCGGGCCTTCGACCAGGCGAAACTCGCTGCAGCGCTCGCTGCCGCGGCGGGAACCCCGTACGATTCGTTGCGACTTCCCTTCAGCGACTTCGAATTCTCCGCCGACAAGCAGAGCATCAGCTTCGAGCTCGCGGGCCGGCGCTGGACCTGCGGGGTGATCGGCGATCGCTGCAGCGGCGTCGCCGCCGCACGGAGCCCCGGCGGCCGCAACTCCGTGCTCTCCCCCGACGGCAAGCGCGCCGCCTTCATCCGCGGCGAGAACCTCTGGGTGCGCGAGGAGCCGAGCGGCACGGAGACCCAGCTCACCAGCGACGGCGTCAAGGATTTCGGCTACGCGACCGACAACGCGGGCTGGATCAGGAGTGACCGCCCCGTGCTGCTCTGGTCGCCCGACTCCAGAAAGATCGCGACGTTCCAGCAGGACGAGCGCGCCGTCGGCGAGATGTACGTCGTGGAGACCCGGGTCGGCCATCCCTCGCTGCAGGCCTGGAAGTACCCGCTCCCCGGCGACAGCGTCATCCAGATGATTCACCGCGTGGTGCTGGACCTGAGCGGCGCCACACCCCGCGTCGTCCGGCTGCAGCTGCCACCGGACCCGCATCGCTCCACCACCTGCGATCACGTGTCCTGTGACGGGGTCTTCGCCGATGTGGAGTGGAGCCCGGATGCGTCGCGCCTCGTTTTCGTCTCCACCTCGCGCGACCACAAGCGTGCCGACGTCCGCATCGCCGACGCGGAAACCGGAGCGGTGCGCGATCTCTTCAGCGAGACCGTGCCCACGTTCTTCGAATCGGGCTTCGCCAGCCGGAACTGGCGCGTGCTCTGGGAGACCCAGGAGCTGCTCTGGTATTCGCAGCGCAGCGATTGGGGCCACCTCTATCTCTACGATCTTCAGACCGGCCGGCTCAAGGCCCAGCTCACCAGCGGCGCCTGGAACGTTCTCACTTTAACCCGCGTGGACGAGAAGGGCCGCACTCTCTTCTTCACCGGGGTAGGCCGCGAGCCGGGACGGGACCCTTACTTCCGCCACTTCTACCGCATCGGGCTGGACGGAAAGCACCTCACCCTGCTCACCCCCGAGGATGCCGACCACGACATTACCCTCGCTCCCGACGGCCGCTTTTTCACCGACAGCTACTCGCGTCCGGAGCTGCCGCCCACCAGCGTGCTGCGCGAGGCCCGGGGCAAGCTGGTCCTCGCGCTCGAACGGGCGGATATCTCGCGGCTCGTCGCCACGGGCTGGACCCCGCCGCTGCCCTTCAGCGTGAAGGCGCGCGACGGCAGGACCGATCTCTACGGGCTGCTCTACCGGCCCAGCAATTTCGATTCGACCCGCAAGTACCCGATCATCAATTACATCTATCCCGGCCCCCAGACCGGCAGCGTCGGCAGCCGGAGCTTCTCCCCCACGCGAAGCGATCACCGCGCGCTCGCCGAGCTCGGCTTTGTCGTCGTCCAGCTCGACGGCATGGGCACGCCGCTGCGCTCCAAGTCGTTCCACGCCGCCTACTACGGCAACATGGGAGATAACACGCTCCCCGATCAGGTCGCCGGAATGCAGCAGCTCGCCGCGCGGTACCCCTGGATCGACCTCGATCGCACCGGCATCTGGGGCCACTCGGGCGGCGGCTACGCGGCGGCCGACGCGATCCTGCGCTATCCCGACTTCTTCAAGGTGGCGATCTCAGAGGCGGGCAACCACGACCAGCGGGAATACGAGGACGACTGGGGAGAGAAGTGGCAGGGGCTGCTCACCCGCGGGGCCGGCGGCGACAGCTACGACAATCAGGCGAATCAGAATCTTGCCCGCAACCTCAAGGGCAAGTTGCTGATCGTGCATGGGACGCTCGATACCAACGTCCCACCCTACAACACCCTGCTGGTGGTGAACGAGCTGGTCAAGGCGAACAAGGACTTCGACCTGCTGCTGCTGCCCAACCGCGGCCACGGCTTTGGCGGCGAGCCCTACATGATCCGCCGCCGCTGGGACTATTTCGTCCGGAATCTGCTGGGCGCGGAGCCGCCCGCCAACTACCAGCTGCGATCGCCGGCGCCGGTCGCCCCGTGATCCGCCGCTGAACTTCGAGGGAGCCATGCTGAATCGGGCCGGAAGCATCGGAGTGATTCTCACCACCGTCGTCGTCCTCAGCTGCCTCGCCGCCGAGCTCGCTTCGGCGCGCCAGGCCCTCGATTGGAAGCCCGTCGCTCAGGCGCTCGGCAGGCCAGGCGCGCTGCAACCCGGCGACGTCTACCGAGTCAGTCTGCCCCGCAGCGACCTGCGGGTGATGGCGAGCGGAGTCCGGCTCAAGCCGGCTTTCGCGCTGGGCTCCTGGGTCGCCTTCAAACAGACTGGTCCCAATGAAGCGATGCTGATGGGGGACCTCGTGCTCACCGAGGCCGAAGTCGCGCGGGTCATGAGCAAGCTGCAGGACGGCAACATCCGGCCGACCGCGCTCCACAACCATGTGCTGCACGAGACGCCGCGGGTACTGTACATGCACATCACCGGCCGCGGGGAACCCGCCAGACTCGCCGCCGCGGTGCGCGCCGCCTTAGCGCTCAGCAAGACCCCGCTCGAGAACCCAGCGGCGGCGTCCCCGGCTCCCGCACTGTTCGCGCTCGACACCGCGCAAATCAGCCGGGCCGTCGGTGCTGCCGGCAAACTGAACGGCGGAGTGTATCAGCTCAGCGTTCCGCGCGCCGAGTCGATCACGCTGGAAGGGATGGAGGTGCCGCCCGCGATGGGTGTGGCCACCGCGATCAACTTCCAGCCCACCACCGGAGCCAGGGCCGCGATCACCGGTGACTTCGTGCTGCTCGACAGCGAAGTCAATTCCGTCATCCAGGCGCTGCGGCACAACGGCATCGAGGTCACCGCCATCCACAGTCACATGCTGGGTGAGACCCCTCGGCTCTTCTTCATGCATTTCTGGGCGAATGACGACGCCGTGAAGCTCGCCAACGGCCTCCGCGCCGCGCTGGACAAGACCAACCGCCGCTAGCCGTCGCGGGGGCGCGAAGCACACGTCATCGCGAGGGCTCGAAGCGCCCGTGGCGATCTGGATTGCTTCGTCGCCTTCGGCTCTTCGCAATGACCCAGGCAGAGGTTCCCTAACCCGCGCAGCCGCATGAAGCCGCTCAGACTCCGCCGCATCTTCCTGCTTTCGCCCGCCAGCACGTCCGGCCGGCGAGCCCGCATCCTCTTTTCGCCCCGCGCGAGCTTCGCGCTCGCGCTGCGGATCCGTGGGCCCGAAGGCGAGCCCGTCGGAGAAGTCTTTTCATTCTTGAGCGGCCTCTACTTCCGGGGCAAGCTCGCCTATGCTCGCGCGTTCGCGCAGCCCGGCTCGGCGATCCGCGTCATCACCTGTGACCGGGGGCTGGTCTCACCGGATCAGCGTGTCACCCTCGAGGATCTGCGGAGTATGGCCCGTGGGACCATTGATCCCGGGCACCCGGCCTACCGGATTCCCCTTGAGCGGGACGCCGAGCAGCTCGCCGCGCTGCTCGGTCGCGGCGCGGAGGTGGTCTTGCTCGGCAGCATCGCGACGGACAAGTATGCCGGCATCTTGCAGCGGGTGTTCGGACCGCGACTCAAGTTTCCCGAGTCCTTCGTGGGCCGGGGCGATATGAGCCGGGGCGGTTTGCTGCTGCGCGCGGCGCGCCAGAACGAGGAGTTGGCCTATCGACGCTTGGCCGGTGCGGTCCGGCGGGGGAAGCGGCCCGCCCGCCTCACGCCGGTATGAGTTAAGGAGCCGGAGTGGTCGGATCCGCCTGACGATAGAGCTCCTGAAAGCGGGGCTCGGCGCGGATCGGATCGAACTCGTGACTCTGCAGGTAGAACCAGAAGCCTGCGCCACGCGGGCGCGCCCGTTCCAGCAGATCCAGGGCTTCGCGCTTCTCCCCCAGACTCACCAGCGCACTCGCCATGAAGCGAGCGGCGGTAGGAGAAGGAGCGCCGTTACCAAGCTGCGCGCGGAGCTTGGCGATTTCCCTTACTGCGTGGACCCGGTTGCCTTCGGCGACCAAGACCTTGACGAGCAGTGACCGCGCGGGGATCGAATACACCGCGTCCATCGCCAGCGCCAGATCCGCCTCGTCGTGCGCGAGGCGCAGGTCTCCCCCTGCGAGGGCGATCAGTCCCCGCACCACGCGTACATAGGGGCTAGTCACCGTCCGGCTGGCCGCGATCGCGCTGTCGATGAGCCCGCGCGCCTCGGCGATCCTGCCCTTCCGCATGGACAAAGCCGCGAGCGACATGTACGCCATGGGCCGGTTCGGATCCAGCCGGAATGCCCGGCGGTAGGCACTCGCTGCTTGATCGAAACGGCCGAGGATCTGAAGCGACTGTCCGAACTGATACCAGCCCTCCGCCGTCGTAGAATCCAGCGCCAGCGCCCGGGTAAAGGCCTCGACCGCACCGCGGAGATGATAGGGATCGTCGGCGCTCAGCACATATGCCCGCGTGAGCCAGGCGTCGGGAGAGCCCGAATCGCGCGCGATCGCCCGTTCCGAAAGCTGCATCGCCCGGGCCCGCAGCTCCGGAATGTTCTGGCCGCGGAAAGGCCAGCCCCAATCCACCAGCAAGGTGTACGCATAACCCGCTTTCGCGAGGGCACTCGCGTTGCTCGAGTCCACCGCGAGCGCCTTTTCGTATTCGGCGATGGCCTGTCCAACCGCCTCCGGCGTGCGTTTGGCCAGCAGCACATTGCCCTGGGCGACGTGCGCCGCGGCGCCGGAAGCGAGTCGCGCTGACTCCGCGGGCCTCGATATCCAGATTGCCAGGGCCCCCACCGCCGCGAGCGCCAAGCCGGCGAGGGCCCATCGCCACGATCGCCTCCGCATCGCGGTCGCCGGCGCGGCGGAGAGCGCACGGGCAAATTCGCCGGCCGAGGCAAAACGGTCGGCCGGCGTCGGGGCGAGTCCCTGCATGATGGCCTGGTCGAGCGCGGGCGAAATCGCCTGGCGCAGCCGGCGGGCCGAGGGGACGGGATCGGTCATCCGCTTGGTCATCACCGCGCGCGCCGTCGCGCCCGCATACGGGGGTTCCCCCGTGAGCATCTCGTAGCTCACGCTGGCCAGGCTGTACACATCGCTCCGCGCCTCGACCCGGCGGTCACCCTCACTCTGCTCCGGGCTCATGTAGGCGGGCGTTCCGATCGCCATGCCGGTGGCGGTGAGCCGGCCCGACTCCTCGCTCAGCGCCCGCGCGATCCCGAAGTCGGCGACCAGCGCATGGCCCCGTGAGAGCAGAATGTTCTCGGGCTTGATGTCCCGATGGATCACCCCCTGCGCGTGCGCATAATCGAGCGCGTCGGCCACCTCGCGGATAATCTGCGCCGCATCTTCCAGGGGAAGCTCCTTTTCGCGCTCGAGCCGGTCGCGCAGGCTCTCCCCTTCGACGAAAGGCATCGTGTACCAGAGCATCCCGTCGTGCTCGCCGGAATCGAAGACCGGAAGGATGTTGGGATGCTGGAGCCGGGCGGCGATCTCGATTTCGCGCCGGAAGCGCTCTGGGCCGAGCGCGTGGGCGAGCTCCGGATGCAGGACTTTGAGGGCCACCCCGCGCAGATGCTTGAGGTCGCGGGCCAGGTAGACCGTCGCCATCCCGCCCGCGCCGAGCTCGCGCTCAATCTGATAGGAGCCGGCCAGCACGGAGCTCAGTTGGTCAGGTACTTGGGTCACGGGACGATCGCTTCGCCGGGAGGGACTCCGTACGTTAGCCGGGATATTGTCGAGGGGCCATGGGGGGGGCTTCGCCTTGCTTCGTTTCCCAGCCTGACGAGGAATTGGGCTCCCTGCAATTCGTAGTAGATTCCTTCGGTCTATGAGCAGCAGCCGCAGGTCCGGAGGAGTGAGCGAACCTAACCCGGCAAGACTATCACGCTCGGCATTACTACCGCTGGCGGTGGGTCTTCTGGCCTGCGGCACCCCCTCCCGCACCCCATCGCCCATCCTGGACCAGGAGGCGATTCTCCAGCGGCAGAGCTGGTGGGACAACCGGGATTGGGACTGGTACCGGAGCCATATCCCCTTCTTCGAGTCCCCGGATACAGCGATCGACGCGACCTACTATTACCGCTGGGAACTGCTCACCAAGCATCTTACCTACGGGTCGCCGGAAACCGGCTACAGCTTCACCGAGTTCATTGATCGGCCCTTCTGGTCCGGGGCATACGGCTCCATCAGCTGCCCAGCCGGACATCAGTTCTACGAAGCACGTTGGCTCAAAGACCCCGCCATCGTCGGAGAATTCGCGCGCTACTGGTTCGAGACGCCGGGGGCTCAACCGCGCAGCTACAGCAACTGGTACGGAGACGCGCTGTGGGCCACCTATCTTGTGCTCGGCGATACGGGATTCGTCCGGACCGTGCTCCCACACATGGAGGCGCAGTATGCCGGCTGGGTGGCCGAGCGCTTCGACTCGACCCACGGCATGTTTCACTGGGATGGCCTGCACGATGGCATGGAGGTGAACATCAACAGCCGACTCACCGACGACCCGGGCAGCGGCGCCGACGGCTACCGCCCTACCCTGAACAGCTACCTCTACGCCGACGAGCTCGCCCTCTCCCGTGCCGCGGCGCTCCTGGGCGACTCGGCCAAGAGCCGGATATTCGCGGACCGGGCCTCGGCGTTGAAGCAACGGGTACAGCAGGAGCTCTGGGATCCCGAGCGGCAATTCTTTCTGCACCAGTTCGCGCGGAACGAGAAAGGCGGCATCCGCGCCGGCACTCGTACCTATCGCTCCGGACCATACCACGGCAATGCTCACGGCCGCGAGGAGATCGGCTTCGTTCCCTGGCAGTTCAACTTGCCGGATCCCGGCTATGAGACGGCGTGGCGGCTCCTGATGGATCCGCAGTACTTTCTGGCCCCGTTCGGCCCCACTACCGTGGAGCAACACGATCCCCAGTTTTACGTCTCCCCCACGTGCTGCGTCTGGAGCGGCAATTCCTGGCCCTACGCCACCACCCAAACCCTGGTAGCATTTGCCAATCTGCTCAACAACTATCAGCAGTCATACGTGACCAAAGCCGATTATTTGCGGCTGCTCCAGACCTACACGCGCAGCCAGCGTCGCGGCGGTCGCCCTTACATCGCTGAGGCCGCAGACCCCTTCACCGGCTCGTGGGAGGGGCACAATACCTTCTATCACAGCGAGCATTATTTCCATTCCGGCTACGTGGACCTGATCATCACGGGCCTGGTGGGGTTGCGCCCGCGCGCGGACGACACCCTGGAGCTTAACCCGCTGGCCCCGGACGACTGGCCCTGGTTCGCACTGGACGCGGTCGCCTATCACGGTCATTCGGTCTCCGTGCTGTGGGATCGGGACGGAACCAGATACCGCCGAGGCGCCGGGCTCACCCTGCTCGTGGACGGGCGCCCCGCCGCGAGGGCGCCGAAGCTGCAGCGCCTCACCGCCGCCTTGGGACCCGAGAAAAGAGCGGCGGCGTCATCCCCGATGCGCAACCTCGCGGTGAACAACGGGCGGGGCCCGTACCCCTGGATCACCGCGTCCTACAGCGCGCCCGAGCATCCAGCGTTTTATCTGAATGACGGCAATTACTGGTACCACCGATCGCCCCCTAATCGCTGGACCGCGGAAGGCTCGGGAAATCAAGCGGACTGGCTGGTGCTCGATTTCGGCGTGAGCCGCCCGGTGGAGACGGTGAAGCTTTACTTTCTGGATGACGAGACCGGCATCCGGCCACCGGCGCGCTACCAGATTCAGTGGTGGCGTGACGGGGAGTGGGCGGACATTGCCGCTCAACAGCGCACTCCGGCCGAGCCGGTGGGACGGCAGGCGAACGTCGTGTCGTTCGAGCGCCGGCAGACCGCCAAGCTGCGAATAATCCTCACCCACCGTCCGGGGGCCTCCAGCGGGCTCAGCGAGATTGAGGCGTGGGCGCATGCGGAGCTACCCTTGACGCCGCCCACGGAACCGGTGCATGACATCGCCTATGGGGCCACGCCGTCGGCCTCCTTCACCTCCCGTTATGACAAGGTGGAGCAGCTGAATGACCTGCGAATCGCCTTCACGCGCTATTCGCGTAATCGGTGGACCGCGTATGGTTCGCCCCACTCGAGCGACTGGGTCCAGCTCGATTTCGGCCAGGTCCACACCGTACGGCAGCTCGATCTCTACCTGTGGGGCGACAGTGCGGCAGTCCAGGCCCCGCGCCGGTACACGGTACAGTACTGGGACGGAGCGCGTTGGTCGGACGCTCGCGTAGAGGCACAGCTGCCGGGCCGCCCCGCGACCTGGGCCGTGAACACCGTGCGGATCACCCCGGTGAGAACCCGGAAGATCCGGGTAGTTTTCCAGCACCAGCGCCCCGCGGTGAGCGGAGTCACCGAATTGATGGTGTGGGACCGAATTCCATGAGTCGGGCCTGGCGCGCGGGAGCACTGCTCGTGATCGCGACCTGTGCCCATCAATCTGAGACCACCCTCAGCCGAGCGCCGTTTGGGAAAACGCCGGACGGCCGGACTGTCGAGATGTTTATCCTCCGCAACGTGCACGGCGTGGAAGTCCGTGCCATCAGCTACGGAGCCATCATCAGCTCGCTCCGCGTGCCGGATCGGGCAGGGCACCTGGATGATGTGGTGCTCGGCTACGATTCGCTGGATGGCTATCTGCGGGAGACGCCCTACTTCGGCGCGATCGTGGGCCGCTACGCCAACCGCATCGCGAAGGGACGCTTCACCCTGGAAGGAACCACCTACCAGCTGGCCACCAATAACGGGCCCAATCACCTGCATGGAGGGGTGAAGGGGTTCGACAAGGTGGCTTGGAGGGGAGAACCGTTCCGCGGCGATAGCGGAGCCGGTGTCACCTTCACGTATACCAGCCCTGATGGCGACCAAGGCTACCCGGGCACGCTCACCGCGCGGGTTAGGTACCTTCTGACTGACCGCAACGAGCTCGTCATCGACTATGCGGCCACCACCGACCGGGCCACCCTGGTCAACCTCACGCAACACAGCTACTTCAACCTGGCAGGCGAGGGACGGCGTGACGTGCTGGATCACCGGCTCTGGATCAATGCGGACGAATTCACTCCGGTCGACTCAACGCTCATCCCGACCGGCGAGATCGCGTCTGTGAGTAATACGCCGTTCGATTTTCGTACTCCGACTGCCATCGGGGCCAGGATCGAGGCGGACGATCAACAACTTCGCTTTGGGGGCGGGTACGACCACAACTTCGTCCTGCGGCGGGAGGGCGCGGGGCTCCCGCACGCGGCGAAGGTGGAGGAGCCCAGCACCGGCCGTACGCTCGACATCTACACGACCGAACCGGGGCTGCAGTTTTACTCCGGCAACTTTCTGAACGGCAGCATCACGGGAAAGGGAGGACACGTCTACCGGCATCGCTTCGGCTTCTGTCTCGAAACCCAGCACTATCCTGACTCTCCCAACCAGCCACAGTTTCCTTCGACCATCCTCCGGCCCGGGCAGGAGTACCGCTCCCAAACGGTGTTCGTGTTCGGTACGATGATCAAATGACGGCCCCTACTGGAGTGGTCCCCACCACAATGACCTGAATTCTGCAGTTAGTCCCGCGCCACCATTTGCATTTTCCGCTGAAGAGCAGGATTGAAAATCGGCCGCCTGATTTCGACGCTGCAATATGCAATTCTGTGCTCATTCTGGATTACGGCCCGTCAAGAATTCCAAAGGGTTTGTTCCGCCGAGTCGCTGGCCCCAACGAGGGCGTCGCATCTCGCATCCTCCTTGGAGGCGTCCCAGGATCACCGACTCGGTTGTCTTGGGCGCTCTTTAAGGAGGTGTTCTATGAAGCGCCAGATTATGCTGACCCTGTTGGGTGCGCTGCTCGCCGGGTGCGAGCGGACTAACCCGGTCGGTCCCGAGAGCCCGCC
>DASYPD010000070.1:0-2437 GCA_036007005.1 Gemmatimonadales bacterium | reverse complement strand
AGGGCCGTGGATTCGCTGGTGGCGCTCGGCGTCGACTTCGTCAAAGTGCACAGCCAGCTCACCCGCGAGGCGTATTTCGCGATCGCGCGGAGGGCACGCCAGCGCGGCATCGCGTTCGCGGGCCATGTTCCCCGCGTGGTGGGCGCCGCGGCCGCCTCGGATTCCGGGCAGCGGAGCATCGAGCATCTGCTCGCGATTCCGCTCCCCTGCACCGCCGCCGAGTCGCTCGCGCTGGCGCCGCGGTTTCCGGTGCAGCGCGCGTTAGGGGTGTGCTCGACGGCAGATCTGCGGCCGCTCTACCAGCGGCTGGTGCGCAACGGGACCTGGGTCACCCCGACCTTCACCGCGCAGCTCGAAGTCGCGAGCTGGCCCAAGCGCGCGCTGCCGGGCGACACGCTGGCGCATTACCTGCCCGCTGCCTTGCGGCGCTACGTGGCGGAGATCTTTCCGATGCCGGACAGCGTTCCTCCGGGAGCGGACTCGGTCGGGCTCGCCGTTTTTGCCAAGCGGCTCGCCCAGGTCGCGGCGATGCAGCGCGCCGGCGTGAGGGTGCTCAGCGGAACCGACGCTCCGCTGCGGAATAGCCCCCCGGGGTTCGGGCTGCACGAGGAGCTCCTGCTGCTAGTCCGCGGGGGAATGTCGCCGTTCGAGGCCTTGCGGGCCGCGACTCTCGAGCCCGCGCGCTACCTCGGGATACTCGATTCGGCCGGCACCATCGCGCTGGGCAAGCTGGCGGACCTGGTGCTGCTGAAAGCGGATCCCCTCAGGGACATCCGGAACACGCGGCGGATCGTGGCGGTGGTGGCGAACGGACGCTGGCGGCCGACGGATCAGTGAACGGTACCTTTGGGCTTCGCTTTCCTCCGCGAGGGGCTCTGGAGCAGCTCGAGGTCGTTGAGGGTGCGCATTCCCGCTTCCCGCGCGAGGCGCAGCAGCCGGTACAGCAGTAACCCGGTGACGAGCGCATCCCCGGCGGCGCGGTGGCGAGCCGGATTCTCGAACGCAAAGAGGTGACTCAGCGCGCCGAGCGAGCAGGATTCCGCGGCCGGCACCAGCTTGCGCGCCAGGCGGACGGTGCAGAGTCGCGCTCCTTCCAACCGCAGGTCTCGCGCGCGCCGGAGCTCTTCCGAGACGAAGCGCCAGTCGAAGCGCGCGTTATGGGCAACGAAAATGCGGCCGCTCAGGGCGTCGAGCACGCGATCGGCGATCTCCTCGAACCGGGGTGCCGCGCGCACCATCTGGTTGGTGATGCCGGTCATCGCGCTGATGAAGAGAGGAATCGGTCGGGCGGGGTTAACCAGCGACTCGAAGACCAGCTCGCAGCGTTCCCCCTGGACCAGGACGATCGCGATCTCGGTGATGCGGTCGTCGCGGGCGGCACGCATCCCGGTCGTCTCCACGTCCACGACCGCGAAGGCGCATTCCTCCAGCAACGGAGCGCCGCTCGCCGCGGCGACGATGCTCCAGCGACCATCGGCGAGGCGCCTCACCCGGGGATCCGCGCCGAGCAACGCCAGCGCCAGCCGTTCGGCGACCGATTCGGGGGCCCGCACCAGGCCAAGCACGTTGCTGGCGAGCCAGGCCGCGGGGCGGGCGCTTTCGGCAAGCGCAAGCAGGGCGCGATCCACCAGGGTCGAGGCGGGCCGCGGGACCAATCCGCCGAGCGCGCTCAGGGCTCGGCCCTCTGAACGGGAAGGGTCATGCAGCGGGCGCCGCCCCCGCCCCGCACCAGCTCGCTCCCTTCGATGGTGATCGCGGTGCGCGCGCCGGGATTACTCTCGCTCGCCAGAAAGTCGGCGCTCGGCAGGATCGTGAAGCCGGCGGCCTCGAGCTGGCGACAGGTCTCCTCGTTCCGCGCATAGGTCACCACGACACCGGGGGCGAGCGCCAACGCGTTACAGCCGGAGGCCCACTGCTCGCGTTCCTGGGTGAGGCGGCGAGCGCCGCCAGCGAGCACCGGCTCGAGCTCGTGGCCCACCTCGGCGAGGGCGGTGAACAACCCCGGACGCTCGCGTACCTGCTGCTCGCCCTTGCGGCGATGCAGAATGGTGAGCCGCTCGGGGCCGATAAAGCTCGGCGGGTACACCAGACAGAGCTCGCGATCGATCTGGGTGAAGAGCATATCGAGATGGATCGCGGTCGGATTGCCCGGCATGACGACGACGATCACGTCGCGCACGCCGGCACGCTCGAAGGCGCTGTCGGCGAGCTGATCCAGCGCGTTAGGCGAAGAGCGCTCGCTGAAGCCGACCAGCAGCAGATCGTGGCGGAGGACGTGGACGTCGCCCCCTTCCAAGGTGTAATTCTCCCGGCGTTCCTCGGAGCCGTCGTACAGGATGCCGGCGTTCTCGAGCGCGGGATGAAAAGTGAAGAGGGTCTTGATGAGCAGCTCCTCGGTCCAGCGGGTCCGATAGCGCATCGAGCCCACCACGGCGTG
>DASYPD010000069.1:0-2484 GCA_036007005.1 Gemmatimonadales bacterium | reverse complement strand
CTGCGGGACCAGCGCCACGCGGCGCTCGTGGGGAGCGGTTTCGCGCAACACTCCTAATCGCATGCGCAGCTCATAGGCCAAACCTCATGCGCTTCTCGAAGACAACCCCAAAGAATCTGTGAAATCTTCTGTGAAATCTGTAGATACAAAGGACAAGCTCACCGGTCTTGGCCGGTAGCCGTAAGCCGCGCAAAACTATACAATCCGCCCATGTCAGCACAGGTCCGCGTCTTCGCCCCGGGGTCGATCGGCAACGTCGGCCCCGGATTCGACATCCTCGGCCTGGCCGTCGCCGGCGCGGGAGACACCGTGCTCGCCCGCAAGCGCTCGGGGTCCGGCGTTGTCATCAGCGAACCCGGACATCCCTCCCTTCCCACCGATCCGGAGCGGCACACCAGCGGCATCGCGGCCCTCGAGGTGCTCCGCCGCGCGAGGGCAGGCTTCGGCCTCACGCTGGAAGTCGGCAAAGGCCTGCCCTTGTCGGGTGGACAGGGCGGCAGCGCGGCATCGGCGGTGGCCGGTGGCCTCGCGGCCAATCTGCTGCTCGAGCAGCCCCTTCCGGAGCAGGACCTGCTCGAGGCGGCGCTTGAAGCCGAAGCAGTCGTCGCGGGCCGCCACGCCGACAACGTCGTCGCGATCTTGCTCGGCGGTCTGGTCCTGGTGCGCTCGCTTCAGCCGCTCGAAGCGATTCGCTTGCCGGTGCCCGCGGCGCTTCGCATCGTGCTCGCCCATCCCGATCGCGCCCTGGCGACCCGCGCGGGGCGCGCCGTGCTCCCCGACATGATCCCGCGCGAAGACGCGGTCTTCCAGGCGGCACAGGTGGGAGCCCTCATCGCGGCGGCGCATTCGGGAGACCTCGCGCTCTTCGGCCGCGCCATCCAGGATCGCATCGCTGAACCGGCCCGCGCCCCTCTGCTGACCGGCTTCAGCGCGGCCAAAGCGGCCGCGCTGGCTGCGGGTGCGCTCGGTTGCTCGATCTCAGGCAGTGGACCCACGGCGTTCGCGTTGGTGGGTGACAACGCGACCGGCGCGGCCGTCGCCGCTGCCATGCAAGCGGCCTACCAGGCGCTGGGTGTCGAGTGCTCCACCCGCATCGCTGTGCCCGACCTCCAGGGCGCCCGGCGCGTATGAGTCCCCCTGCCACTCCCCCTCCCCCCAGCTCACTGAGCTGGCAACTCTGCATCGCCTGTGGGGCCCGCTTCGACGAGCTCGACCCGGCAACCCGCTGCCGCGCCTGCGGCGGCCTGCTCGACGTAAAGCACGCGACGCCGGCGGTCACCGGCCAGGCCCTCCGCGACCGCTTGGATTCGCGGGCGGCAGTCATCGCGAGGGTGTGCAGCACCCGTGGCGATCTCGTGGTTCCAAGCTCCATCGCATCCGGCGTCTGGCGTTACCATGAGCTCGTCCTTCCGGGCGCCGCGCAGGTGATCAGCTACCCCGAGGGCAACACACCGCTGCTTGCTAACGAGAAGCTCGCGCGCTGGGCCGGCGCCGGTGAGCTCTGCCTCAAGCACGAGGGCCTGAACCCCACCGGGTCCTTCAAGGACCGCGGCATGACCGTGGCCATCACGCAGGCGGTGCGCATCGGCGCGCGCGCCGTTGTCTGCGCCTCCACCGGCAACACCGCGGCCTCGCTCGCCGCCTATGGCGCCCAGGCCGGCTTGCCGGTCTTCGTGCTGGTGCCCAGCGGAATGATCGCGCGCGGCAAGCTGGCGCAGACCGTCGGCTTCGCGGCGCAGCTGCTCGCCGTCCGCGGCGACTTCGACTGCTGCCTTCGCATGGTGGAAGCCGCCGGCGAGCAGCTCGGACTCTATCTCCTGAACAGCGTGAATCCGTTCCGGATCGAAGGCCAGAAGACCATCGTCTTCGAGCTGCTGCAGCAGCGTGCCTGGCAGCCGCCCGACTGGATCGTGCTGCCCGGCGGTAACCTCGGCAATACGGCGGCGTTCGGAAAAGCGCTCGAGGAAGCGAAGGCATGGGGCCTCTGCGACTGCCTGCCGAGACTGGCGGTCGTGCAGGCGGAGGGCGCGGCGCCTTTTGCGAAAAGCTTTCGCGAAGGATTCCGCCAGCGCTACCAGCTCGAGGCCGAAACCGTGGCCTCCGCGATCCGCATCGGCAACCCCGCCTCCTGGGACCGCGCAGTCCGGGCCATCGAGGCTACCCACGGCGTCGTGCTGAGCGTGTCTGATGCCGAAATTCTTGCGGCGAAAGCCGCCATCGATCAGGCCGGGATCGGCTGCGAGCCGGCGAGCGCCGCATCGCTCGCCGGACTCCGCCGGCTTACCGCCTCCGGCACGGTTTCTGCGGGCGAGAGCGTCGTGGCGATTCTGACCGGCCACATGCTGAAAGACCCGGAGAGCGTGCTGCTGGCCGCGGAAACTGGCGGAAAAGCAATCCGGGAAATCGACGCCACGGTAGCAGCCCTCGCCGCGGCGCTCGAAGCAACCCAGTTATGATTGAGGGAATCACTTCGTCAGCAGCGAG
>DASYPD010000068.1:0-9143 GCA_036007005.1 Gemmatimonadales bacterium | reverse complement strand
GCGAAGCGGGATCCACTCCTCGGGCGCGTTGCCGGCCAAGTAGTCTTTGGAGAGGTTGGGTCGATCGTAGGGAGAGTCTGGGTCGGGGTCGATCAGTAACACGCGACCGTCGAAGCCCAGGCGACGCAACATCTCGGCGGCAGCCGTTCCCGCCGCGCCGGCACCGACGATGACCACTTGGCGCGGCATTCGTCCTGATAAGCTTGGGGAGGACGAAACCGGCGTAAGGGGATCGCGCTCGATTTTCCGGGTCACGAGGATCTGATCGCCCCGCCGCTCGACCTGCCAGCAGGGCAGCGGCGAAAGCGCGGGCGCGCGGAGCGCCTCACCGGAGCGGAGGCTGAAACAGGCATGGTGCCAGGGGCAGCGCACCGTCTCGCCCTCGAGCACTCCTTCGGCCAGCGGCCCGCCGTAGTGGGTGCAGGTCGCGCCGATCGCCAAATACTCATCGCCCAGCCGCGCGAGGAGCACGGGCTCGCCGGAGACGTGGCCGAGGAGCTTTTCCCCGGGCTGAACGCTGCTGGCGGGAAGCCCCACCCCGAGATCGGGACCAGTGGTGTTCGGTTGCTCTGCCATCCTGACCTCTCGGTGATTGGTGCAGCAACAATCTATGCTGGATGGTGCGAGGTCTTGGCTCAGTCCGCTAGATTGTCCGCGGTCTCCCTCGCACCGGAGTCGCTTTGGCCAGAGCTCCCGGTATCCGTCCGGTCATCCTCGCGAGCTTCATCGGCACCACGATCGAGTGGTACGACTTCTTCCTCTACGGCACGGCCGCCGCCCTCGTCTTCAACAAGCTCTTCTTTCCGACACTGGCGCCGCTCGCCGGGACTCTGAGTTCCTACGGCACCTTTGCGGTGGGGTTCGTGGCGCGTCCGCTGGGCGGCGCGCTCTTCGGGCACTACGGCGACCGGCTGGGGCGCAAGACGATGCTCGTGTGGTCGCTGCTCATCATGGGCGTCGCGACGGCGCTGATCGGGGTTCTCCCGGGTTACGCGACGCTGGGGGTCTGGGCCCCCGTTCTCCTGGTGGCGCTGCGATTTGTGCAGGGCATCGGCGTGGGTGGCGAGTGGGGCGGCGCGGTGCTCATGGCGGTTGAGCACTCCCGCGAGGGCAAGCGCGGCTTGCACGGCAGCTGGCCGCAGATGGGCGTACCCGCCGGGCTGCTGCTTTCCACCGGCGTGTTTGCGCTGGTATCGAGCCGGCTGCCGGAAGCGGAATTTCTCGCCTGGGGGTGGCGAATTCCCTTTCTCACCAGTGTGCTGCTGATCGTGGTCGGGCTCTTCGTGCGGCTCCGCCTGCTCGAGACCCCCGCCTTCAGCCGGTTCCGGGCCGAGCTGACGCCCTCCCGGGCCCCTCTGCTCGAGGTGATCCGCGAGTATCCGCGTGAGATCCTGGTCGGCATGGGCATGCGGTTCGCGCAGAACGTGCTCTTCTACATCTTCACCGTTTTTGCGCTGAGCTATGGCGAGAAGACGCTCGGCTACTCGAAAGGCACAATGCTGCTCGGCCTGGCGACCGCCGCGACGGTCGGGCTCTTCTCGATCCCGGCGTTCGGCGCGCTCTCCGACCGGCTGGGCCGCAGGCCGGTCTATCTCGCCGGCGCAATCATCTCCTTGCTCTACGCCTTCCCGTTTTTCTGGCTGCTGGGCCGGGGACCGGCCTTCGTGGGACTGGCGATTGTGCTGGGGCTCAATCTGGGGCAGGATATGATGTATGGCCCGCAGGCGGCCTACTTCTCCGAGCTCTTTGCCACGAAGGTGCGTTACAGCGGGGCGTCGCTGGTGTACCAGCTCACCTCGGTCTTTTCGGGCGGGTTAGCACCCTTCATCGCGACCCTGCTCCTGGCCAGGCATGGGGTCTATGCCGTGGCGGCATACATGGCGGCGTCCTGCGCGCTTACGGTCGTCGCGACGCTGGTTGCTCCGGAAACCCACCGGGTTAAGCTGTGAACCGTGAACTGTAAGCCGCGAAACGCAATGGTCCCGCTTGATCACCGGTTGCTGGTCCCGGGTCACCGGTCACTGCCTTTTAGTAACCCGGGGGGTTCAGCGACTGCAGCAGCGCATACACGGCGACCACCCCGCCTGCGGCGAGCACCATCAGGGCGGTGCGGCCGACGCTCTTGTGCAGCGTGCTGATCGTGCGCACATGGCTCAGCGGGACGTAGACGCGCGCCACGGCCTGCTTGCTCGGATGCCCGTAGATGCTGTCGCCCACGAGCCTGGCGTCATAGACCTCGAGCTTCAAAGAGTCGGTGCTCAGGATGCGCACCTCCGTCACCTTGGGGTTGCTCATCACTTGCCGGGGCGACGCCGATTCGACCTTCCACACGGTGCAGCCGCTCCCGGCTGCGGCGAGCCAGGTTGCCAGCGCCACGCGACCCGCCTGGACCGACCGCATCGCCGTGCTCCTCTCTCGACAAGGGGGACCACGCGGTTCGTCCGCGGCTGGCCTCGCAGGAACGCTACAGCGCCCATCGCTCCGCCACAACAGCGGAGCCGATTATCTTTGCGACCCGTGCCTCCTCTCGCTCACCCGGTCAACCCGTTCCTTCCCCGCATGGACCAGACCTTCGACGCGGTGATCATCGGCAGCGGCTTTGGAGGTGCGCTCACGGCGCACGCGCTGCTCGAGGCCGGATGGTCGGTTCTGCTGCTGGAACGGGGGCAATGGGTGGTGCGGGGCCCGGAGGTATCGCGTCCCGAAAACTTCGCGGTGGTCACTCCGCATTATTCGCGGGAAACCGGCTACCTCGTGGAGCAAGACAAGGTTTCCGGCCAGCGGCCTCTCGGCGCGCTGTTCTGTGTGGGAGGGGCCTCGGTGTTCTACGGCGGGGTCTCCTTGCGGCTGCGCGAGCAGAACTTCCATCCTCCCCCCGAGATCGTCGGGGACTCCGGGGCCGAATGGCCCTTCGACTACGCCGAGCTCGAGCCCTACTATGCAGAAGCGGAGCGGATCCTCGGCGTCGCCGGCGTCGCAGAGGGTGATCCGACCGCCCCCTGGCGCAGCGGACCCTATCGTACCGCGCCTCCTCCCCGCTCGGCCCAGTCCGACCGCCTGGCGCGGGCTGCCACCCGGCTCGGATTACACCCCTTTGCGCTGCCGATCGCGATTCATCACGGCGGCGAGCCGGGGCGGGCCAGCTGCGTCCGCTGTGGCGCCTGCGACGGATTCGCCTGCCCGGTATCCGCAAAGAACGACCTTGCCACCCGCGTGATCGCGCCGCTGGTCGAGCGCGGCATGAAGTTGCTGACGGGCACTGCGGCGGTCCGCTTGATAGAGCAATATCGTCGGATCGGTGCCGTCGAGTGCGTCGAGCGGGCCACCGGCAGACGCTTCACCGTTCGGGGTCGGGAAGTCATCCTGGCGGCGGGTGCGCTGGCGACACCGCACCTGCTGCTGGCGTCCGGGCTCGCGGCCCTGAATCCGGGAGGCCCGGTCATCGGGCGATATCTGATGCGGCACGCCAACATAGGGGTGTATGGACTCGAGCTGCGACGCTCGCCGCCCGATGGCCTGGTGAAGGAGATCGCCATCCACGACTACTATGCCGGCGACGGCCGCGGCAATCCCCCAGGTCCGCTGGGCGGGATCCAGTCCTGGCAGGCTCCGCCGCCGGGGATAGCCAGGCTTCAGCTGCCGGCTCCGCTCGCGTGGCTGGCGGATCGAATTACGCTGCCGCGTTCCCTGGGCCTGCTGGCCATCGCGGAAGACCAGCCGCAGCGCGCCAACGGCGTGAGCCTCGAGCCTGCCCTCCAGGACGAGGTGGGACTGCCCGCGCTTCGCATCCGGCACCATTACAGCGCGCGCGATCGGGCGGCCAACCGCGCGCTCTGCCGGCATGCGCGTCGGATCCTCTGGGAAGCCGGCACCATTCCGTACGTCCAGCTCCCCATCCGCACCTTCTCGCATGCGCTGGGGACGGTGCGGATGGGACGCGACGAACGGAGCTCCGCGCTCGACCGGTGGTGCCGCTTCCGCGGCGTGGAGAACCTGCGGGTGGCGGATGCCAGTGCGTTTCCGACCGCCGGCGCCGTGAATCCGAGCCTGACCATCGCCGCGAACGCGTTGCGCGTAGCCCGGGCCCTCGTCACCGCCGCCGACGCGGGGGCCATGGCGTCCCACGAGAGGCTGTGACCCTTTCCCTCGCCCTGATCGGCTGCGGAGCCATCGCGCGGGCCCATGCCAGGACGCTCGGAGGCTTCGGGTCGCGGGTTAGGCTCGCCTTTGCCAGCCGGGATCCCGCTCGGGCCGAGTCGTATCGCCGGGCCTGCCGCGGCTTTGCGGCGTTCGGCGAGTACGCCGCGGCGCTCGCCGATCCTCGAGTCGAGGCGGTGCTGGTGGCGACTCCCCCGGCGCAGCACCTGGCTCTGACACTCGCCGCGCTCGCGGCGGGCAAGCACGTGATCGTCGAGAAACCCGCCTATCTGCACTCGGGTGACGTGGACCAGGTAGAAGCCGCGGCGGCCGGCGCGCAGCGAACGGTGCTGGTCGCGGAGAACTATGCCTACAAGCCGGTGACGGTCCTGCTCGCGCGGCTGCTCGAGCGCGGGGAGATCGGCACCCCGCGCTTGGTGCGCCTGAGCGCGCTCAAGCACCAGGCAACCCCGGATTGGCGCGGCTCGGCGGAGCTCGCTGGTGGCGGCGCCTTGTTCGAGGGCGGCGTGCACTGGATCAACCTGCTGGGGTGGCTGGGGCCCGAGATCGTCGCGGTGGAGGGCTTTATGCCGGAGGGAAAGACCCCGGAACGCACCATGCTGGTCGTGGTGCGTTACGCGAACGGGGCGGTGGGAACACTCCACCATTCCTGGGAGGTGCCCGCTCTGCTCAAGGGTCTGTCCCTCTCCCACCTCATCGGCGAGGAGGGCACCATCGTCTTCGAGTCGAACGGACTGTTTGTGCTGCTCAACGGCAAGCGCCGGCGGATTCTCTTTCCCGGCCTGCGCGACCTGAAGGGATTTCGCGCCATGTTCGCCGATTTTCTGAATGTCCTCGAGACCGGTACCGCCCCCCGGATGACTCTCCGGATGGCGCGACGCGACTTGGCGCTGGTCGAGGCCGCCTATCGGACCGCAACGCAAGGTTGAGATGACCTTGCTCTGGACGGTGCTGATCGGCGTCGCGGTCGGCGCGCATACGTCGACCTGGGGCATGTACAAGGACGCCCCGCACGAAGGCTTCACACTCCCCAAGTATCTGCGGAGCCTCCTCCTCGCGGCCGTGATCGCGCCCCTGGTGGCGCGAGTGTTCGGGATCGCTCCCACGGATGCGGCGTCCGCCGTCATCCTGTTCGGTTGTATCTACGCCATGGAGCGGGCGAGCCTCGAAGCCTGGAAGACGTTCTTCCGGGCGGAAGACCAGTCCAAGTACGCGATTCCGATGCAGCTCGCGGTGTTCGGCAGGATGGTGGAAAGCCGCGGCGCCCGCGCCTGCTTCGGAGCGCTCTACCTCGGCGCGATCGTCGGCGGGTTAGCCCTGTTGTCGAGCTATCATCCCGCGCCCGGCACCTCTCCGCTCTTTCTCGCCCTCACCATCGGCGCGCTGGGAGGCTGGTCCAGCGCCTTCGGCGGCGCGTGGAAGGACGCGCCGATCGAAGGATTCCAGCTGCTCAAATTCTTCCGCAGTCCGCTCCTCGCGGCCGGTTTCGCTTATCTGCTCTTCCGGCTGGGAGCGACGCCGGCGCAGGGCACCGTCGGCGCGATCGGGTATACGGTGGCGACGACCGAGACGTACAAGACTTTCTTCTTTCCGAGCCAGCCGCGGGGGAAGTTCGCGGGGAAGCCGGTGCGGTTTCCCGAGTGGCTGGAGCGGCGCAAGCGGTTTGTCCCGCTCTATGTGGCGGTGTGGGGGCTGGTGCTGCTGGGTTTCGGCCTCGCGCTGGCCGGGCGAGCTACATCGCCACGATTGCCCGGGGGTCGCTCGAGATCAGGAGCGGCCGCAGGCGCAGCAGCCAGAGCAGCGACCCCAGCGCGAGCATGACCGCGGCGACCAGGAGCCACGCCGGTCCCGCGCCCGTCACCAGAAGGGTGACCGCCGCTCCGCCCAGCACGGTGAGCCGCACCGCTTCACTCAAACCCACCCAGCCGCGCGCCTCGAGCACCCCGCCGATGTTCCCCAGCGACAGCGCGATGTAGAAGCCGGCCGCGAGGAGCGCGCCGGACGTGAGCGACCCGGCCGCGCGGAGCGTGGCGAGCGCGGCGGCGAGCACGACCACGAACTGCAGCAGGGCGTAGCGCTTGAGCTCGGGCGCGATGGGCGGCTCGTACTTCCGGAAAGTCTCCGCCGAGACAGGCTTCGGCTCCAGGGGAGGGCCCAGCTCCGCCGGCCGCCAGCGCGGATGCGCGAAGACCGCGCGCAGCCGCTCACCCCAGCTCCGGGAGGCGCGCAGCTGCCGAACGATCTCGCCGAACTGATGCAAGTTGGCGGTGAGCGGGTTCCAGCTCGCCAGCGGCGTGGTGATGCCATAGACCACTGGCTCCCGCTCCGGCTCAAAGCTGCCGAACAGCCGGTCCCAGACGATGAGCGTTCCCGCAAAGTTCTTGTCCTGATAGGCCGGGTTCACGCCGTGATGGACCCGATGGTGCGACGGAGTGTTGAGCACCCACTCGAGCGGCCCCAGCTTGTCCACTTCCCGGGTGTGAATCCAGAACTGGTAGACGAGATTGAGGGCGTGGCACACCAGCCACATCGTCAAGGGCACGCCGAGCAGCGCGATCGGAAGGTAGAAGAGCCAGCTCATCATTCCGTGCAGGCTGCTCTGGCGCAGGGCGACGGCGAGATTGAACTCTTCACTCGAGTGATGCACCACGTGGCCGGCCCAGAGCAGGTGGACCGTGTGGGAGAAACGGTGCATCCAGTAATAGGCGAAGTCGTCCAGCAGGAACACCGCCACCCAGGCCAGCGGGCTGCGCGGCCAGGCCGGCACCGGGAGGACGTGCTGCACGGCCCAATGGCGCTGGACCCAGCCGTAGCCCGCAATGGTGAGCAGCGCGAGGAACAGTCCCGCGAACTGGCTCAGAATACCGCAGGAGAGATCGCTGATCGAGTCGCTGAGCCGGTAGAGCGGACGCTGTCTAACCCGCGCTATCAGCAGCTCGAGCGCGATCAGCGCGAAGAAGAAGGGCACCGAGCGGACGATGATATCCACTTCCCGACTTACGCGTCCGTCGCCAAGAGGTAATGACAGCCCGCCTCCTGCGCCCGCAGGGTGGCAAACACGCCCGACGGCTGCAGGATCACCCCAGGGACCAGGTGCTTGAGCCCCATCTCCCGGGCCTTCGCGTCGTCCAGCTTGAGATCGGCCTGGATCTTCGGCACCACCAGAAGACTGAAGGCCAGGTTGCAGGCCAGGACCGTACCATTCGCCAGGACTTTCTTGAGGCTGTCGTCCGCGAGCGCGGGCGGAAGCCCGAACGGGTTGGCCCCGAGCACCGGATTCCGCGCGATCGGCAGCTTGGTCGCCGGATCCGTGATCTTGCTCATCTCGCCAATCTTGTGGTGCGCCCAGAACTCGTCATCCATCACCAGCCAGATCGCGTTGTGCCGCAACACCACCACGACGTTTACGTCGGATGCGGGGGTGTTGTAGACCTCGGCGTTGTCCTTGATCCAGATCATCGCCCGGATCAAGCCGAGTCCTTCGGAGAGCTCGACGCTGTCGAACACCGCGCGATGCTTGCCCGTAAGCTTGTCCGCCCAGGAGACGTCCCAGTTCGACGCCGGAAGGACGGAAGGACGCAAGGACGGCTCGAGTGTTCGGTCTTTCCGTCTTCCCGTTTTTCCCTCCACCACCAGCCCCGCCGCCAGCAACGTCCCCAGAAACTCCCGTCGATCGCCGCTCATGAGGTGTCCTCCTCTTTATGCCAGGTGATGGGCCTTGCGCCCGCCGCGGGCGACATGGTCGTGAGTGAACTCCACCTTCACCAGCTCCGCCGCCATCTGAATCGCGCGATCCACCAGCTCTTCCGCTCCCTGCCTGAGATCCAGGCTGTGCTCCACCGTCCGCAGGTTGTTCTCCATGTCCTCCGCGGACCAGCCGCGGGAGTGCGCGATGAAGGGGAACTGGGGGAAGAGAAAGCCGAGCTCCCCGAAGAACATCAGCAGATGGCCCGCGACCTCCTGCACGTTATCCTGCCCGCCGGTGATAATGAAGCTGGCGACCTTATTCCGAATCAAGACCCGGTTGCGGATGGTGACCTGATTCTGCACACAGTTGAGCCGCTCGGCCATTTTGTAGAAGAGCGAGCTGGAGGCGCCCCAGCGGATCGGGGTGGCGAGCAGCACCACGTCCGCCCAGTGCACCAGGGCTTCGTAGACCTGGTCCATCTGGTCGCTGGGATCCATCTGGGTGATCGAGCAGGGCCAGGTGCAGGCATGGGCGCTCTTGGAGTAATAGCCTTCGCAGTGGCGGAAGCGCAGCTCGTTGAGGCGAATGAGCCGGACCTCGCTCGCGCAGGCCGCCTGTGCGTGCTGCAGCGCCGCCTCGAGCAGCAATTCGGAGGTGGAGACCCGCGGGTTGGCAGTATCCATCGCGGTCGTGGAGATGCCGACCACGCGCACCGGTCCCGCCGCGCGCTCGATCTTGCGCTCGAGCGGGTGGGGGGCGTGGGGAATCTTGCTCCGCCGGGTGGCGGGCTCGAGGTTCAGCCAGACGCGGCCGCCTTCCAGCTTCACCTCGTACCGCGGCACCGCTTCCGTTTCGTATCCCGGCTCGCCCTCGCCGCCCAGGCGATGATACTTCCAGTTGTGCCAGGGGCAGGTGATGTACTCCCCGTCGAGGCGGCCTTCTCCCAGTGGCCCGCCGGCGTGGTTGCAGGTTCCGGAGATCGCGCCGAAGACGCCGTCCCGGCAGCTCAGCGCGATCCGGGTGCGGCCGATCACGAGCTGGCGGAGGGGGGTCCGCTGCAGCTCGTCGAGCGGACCGAGATCCCGCCAGAGAGGCTCAGCCATCGTCGTACCCGGCGAAGGAAGAGAAGAAAATCTACCCGAGTTAGGTTGTTTGCGCGTGCACCCGCCGGGCCGCGCGGTGCCTCCGGAATAAGGTGGAGAGCTCGGTGAGCGTGGCAGGCCGGACGCCCGCCGCGCGGTTCTGCGCGCCGATCTCGAATCCGAGGCGCCACTGCTCGCGGAGAATTGCATACGCT
>DASYPD010000067.1:0-3735 GCA_036007005.1 Gemmatimonadales bacterium | reverse complement strand
GGCGATCGCGACCACGAGTCCACCGCAACCAGCGCCGACCGGCTGAGCGAGATCGTGCGCCGGGTGGCCGGGCGGGGCGGCAAGATCCTGATCCCCGCCTTCGCGCTGGGCCGGGTCCAGGAGCTCGTATATGCGCTGCATCAGCTCGCCAATGCCGGAAGAATCCCGGCGCTCAAGATCTTCGTCGATAGCCCGCTGGCCGTCGATGCGACCGCCGTCTTCCGAATGCATCCCGAGGTGTTCGATCGGCGGGAGCAGCTGGTGTTGAGCGCCCCGCAGCTGTTCGACTTTCCCCTGTTGCAATACGTGAAGGACGTCGAGGATTCGAAGCGGCTCAACACCCTTATCGGCCCGGCGATCATCATCGCTGCTTCGGGGATGGCCGAATCGGGGCGGATCCTGCACCATCTGGCCAATCACATCGGGGATGCGCGCAATTGCGTTCTGCTCGCCGGTTTCCAGGCGGAGCACACCCTCGGTCGCCGCATCGAGGACGGCGCCAGGCAGGTGAAGATCTTCGGCGAGCTGCGCGACGTGCGCGCCGAGGTCGAGACCATCACCGGCTACTCGGCCCACGCCGATCGCACCGAGCTGCGGGCTTGGGTGAAGGCGCTGGGCGGCGCGGTCCAGCGGGCCTTTGTGGTGCACGGAGAGGCGGCGCCCGCTGCCGCCATGGCCCAGATTCTCAAGGAGGAAGGCGTCCGCAACATCGTGGTGCCGCAACTGGGCGAATCGTTCGAGCTGTGACCCGGCCGCTGCGCTGGGGCCTGCGTTTGGGCGCCTCGGCGGTGCTGCTCTATGGCCTGCTTTTCGGCTGGGTCTACTGGGTCAGCCGCCTCGATCAGCGCAGAAATGCCGACGCGATCATCGTGCTCGGAGCAGCTCAATACAATGGCCGGCCCTCCCCCGTGCTCAAGGCCAGGCTCGACCACGCCGTCGCATTGTATCGTGCCGGCCTGGCACCCTCGGTCGTGGTCACCGGCGGCATCGGTCCCGGAGACCACGTCAGCGAGGCGACGGTCGGCCACCGCTACCTGCGCTCCCTGGCTGTCCCCGACTCCGCGATCGTCGTCCGGCCCGACGGCAGAACCACCGAGGAGTCGATGCGCTCGGTGGCGGACTGGATGCACGAGCGCGACCTCGCGCGGGCCTTGCTGGTCAGCGACCCCTTCCACATGGCACGGCTCCAGATCGAAGCGCGCCGGGCTCGGCTCACCGCCTTCAGCTCTCCGACACGAACCAGTCCCATCACGGCCGGCAGTCGGACCGAGCTCGGCTATCTTGCGCTCGAGGCGTTGAAGCTTCCGGTCACGGCGCTGCAAGCCCTGCTCGGCATCCGCGCCACCTCTCCCTGAACCTTCTCAGCCGAAGCGCCGCGCCATGACGCTGATCCAGTCGGAGCGCCAATACACGGGCCGGGTGGTCAACCTGGACCATGACACCGTTCGTTTTCCCGATGGCTCACAGGGAGTGCTCGAGATGATCCGGCACCCCGGCGCCGCGGCCGTGGTTCCCTTCCTGGACGATCCCACCAGCGCCGATCCGCGCATTCTGTTGCTTCAGCAGTTCCGGCACGCGGCGGACGACTGGCTGTGGGAGATTCCCGCCGGCACCCTCTCGCCCGGCGAGGCACCGGAAGCCTGCGCCCGGCGAGAGCTGGCCGAGGAGGCAGGGAGGGAAGCCGGAAAGCTGACGCGCCTGACAACCATCTTCACCACGCCGGGGTTTACCGACGAGCGGATTCATCTCTTCTGGGCCAGCGAGCTCAACCCGGTAGCCCTCTCGCAGGAGGACGACGAGTTCATCACCGTCCACGAAAAGCGCTGGAGCGCGGTCGGGAAGCTGATTCGCAGCGGGAAAATCAGAGATGGCAAGAGCCTGTGCGCCTTGCTGTACCTGAACTGTTTTGTGAGGGGATAGCGAACCGCTAACATTCTTCATGGCCAAGCTCTCTTTCGACGCGTTTTCCAAGCAGCTCAAATCCGGCGACATTCCCTCCGCGATTTACCTCCACGGAGACGAGGATGTGCTCAAGGACGAAGCGGTGCGCACCATCCTCGAGCAGGTGGTGGATCCCGGTTTGCGCGACTTCAATTACGACCAGCGCAGTGCAGCCCAGCTCGAGCCGGACGCCGTCGAAACCTTGTGCAATACCCTCCCGATGATGGCGGATCGCCGGCTGGTCGTGATCCGTGATATCGAGCTCTGGCAGAAGCGAGCCCGGGCCAGGACGGCCGTGCTCCACTATCTCCAGAACCCCGCCGCCGAGACGATTTTGGTGCTGGTGCAGGGTGCGCCGCGGCACGAGGAGGATCGCCGCGAAGCCGATCCGGACCTGGTGGGCCTGAGCTGCGCCGTCGAGCTCGATCGCTACGGGCCGAAGTTGGCGGAGCAATGGGTGCAGAAGCGTGCGCAGGAACGCGACATCCGTCTCGCGCCCGAGGCGGCGGCCCATCTCGTCAAGGCAGTCGACGGCGATCTCAGCGCCGCCCGAAGCGAGCTCGACAAACTGGCGGGGCTGGGCGGCGCGGAGCTCGTCACGCTCGAGCAAGTAACCGCGAGTCTGGGCATTCGCCATGGCGAGACCCCGGCCGACTGGTGCGACGCGGTCCTTGCGGATCACAGCGGCCAGGCGGCGAGCATCCTGCCCCATCTGCTCGCGCAGAGCGGCGTTTCCGGCGTCAACCTGCTGAACCAGCTCGGGACCCAGCTCATCGGTTTAGGGCTGGCCCGGGCCTGGCACGATCGCGGGCTTCGCGCGGGAAACCTCGAACGAGCGATTCGTGATGCGCTGCTCCGCGTTCGACCGCCCGTTCGGCTCGACTACCGGAGCAGCGCGGAGCAGTGGAGCCGGCTGGCCGTGGCGTGGCCGAAGGAGAGGGTAGCCGCGGCGATCCGGGCCGCGCGCCGCGCCGATCAGCGTTTGAAGGGCACTTCCCTGGCGGATGAACGGGGGATTCTGTTTGACCTGATCATGCAGCTTGCGCCGCTGGCGGAGGTTGAGGCATGAGAGCACGCTGCTCGCTCTTCCTGGTCCTCGTTTTCGGCGTCGGCTCCCTGGGTGGCACGCTTCAGGCGCAAAGCGACCCCCGCCTCGTTACCGCGGTGCGGCTGGCACAGGATGGCCTGTCCGATTCGGCGCGCGCCGTCGTCGCCCGGATCCTTGCCGCGATGCAGCCGGACGACTCACTGTATCCCGAGGCGCTCTACACCAGCGGCCTGCTGGCCAAATCCGAGGCTGATCGCCGCCTCGCGCTCCGGCGCGTCGTGGTGGACTATGGCCAGTCCAGCTGGGCAGACGATGCGCTGCTCCAGCTCGCCCAGCTCGACTACGTCAGCGGTAATGCGGCCGCCACCATCCGCCAGATTGAGCAGCTGCTGCGTGACTACCCGAGCACTCCGCTGGTCGCGACCGCCGCCTTCTGGGGTGCTCGCGCCGCGAGCGACCGGCATGATGCTGCGACGGCCTGCCGGATGGCAGAGCTGGGCCTCGCCGCGGTGGGCAACGACATCGAGCTCAACAATCAGCTCGAATTTCAGAAACAACGTTGCCTCGGTCTCGCGGCCATGGCGGCGGACAGCGTCCGGCGCGCGCTGGCGGATTCGATATCTCGAGCGAAAGCGGATTCGCTGGCCCATGCGCGACGCACGCGCTCAGGCGTTCGGGCTCCCACCCGCCCGACCGCCCGACCGTCCGACCATCCGACTGGCTTCTACGTCCAAATCTCCGCGGTC
>DASYPD010000066.1:0-3557 GCA_036007005.1 Gemmatimonadales bacterium | reverse complement strand
GCAGCCCGGCGAGCTCAAGGTCACCAAGGATTGCCCCTTCAATCCGAAGCATTCTCCGACCGATGCCGAAGTATGCTGGGACGACGCGAAATTGACCTGCGTCAATTGGTAGGAGGCTGGCTCGGGTCATCCTGCCATACTTGGCGCCCGAGGAGGAGGAAGCAGTTCTCGACACCCGATGCCGAGCCAGAGTGGGCTTACGCGGGGCGGTGTCCGGGTGCGACATTCACCCCATGCCGCCCTATCGTCTCGCCCGTTTCCTCCTGCTCGGCCTCGCCGCGACCGCCCTTCACGCCCAGGCCCGGGTTGCCTCGCCGGACGGGCGCAACCAGGTCGCGGTCGAAATCCGCGAGGGCAAGCTGTACTACAGCCTGGCGCGCGACGGCCGCGCGCTGCTGCTCCCCTCGCTGCTCGGCTTCGAGTTCCGCGGCGCGCCGCCGCTCCGTGACGGGCTCCGCATCACCGACACCACCCGGCAAGCGCACGACGAGTGGTGGACCCAGCCGTGGGGCGAGGTGGCGCGGGTGCGGGACCATCACAACGAGCTGGCCGTCTCGGTGGAAGAGGTCGCCGCTCCGAACCGACGCTTTACCCTGCGGGTGCGCGCCTTCGACGACGGCATCGGCTTTCGCTACGAGCTTCCCGAGCAGGCCGGCCTCGGTGCATTCGAGCTCAGCGACGAGCTGACTGAGTTTTCCCTCGCGGACAACGCGCGCGCCTGGTGGATCCCCTCCAACTGGCCGCGCAAGGACCGCTCCGAGGAGCTGTATTCGTCCGGGCCGGTGAGCACGCTCGACAGCGTGCAGACGCCGCTCACTCTGGAGCTGCGCGACGGTCACACGTACATGGTCATCCACGAGGCCAATCTCGTGGACTACGCGCGGATGTTCCTGCGGGGGCCGCGCATGGAAGGGCGCACGCTGCGGGCGGCGCTGGCGCCGCTGGCCGACGGCAGCAAGGTGCGCGGGCGGACGCCCTTCGTGACGCCCTGGCGCACCGTCCAGCTGGCCGACCGCGCCACCGAGCTGGCGCCCTCGCTGCTTGGCCTCAAGCTCAACCCGCCTAACGCGCTCCCCGGCACCGACTGGATCCATCCGATGAAATACGTCGGCATCTGGTGGGGCATGCATATCGGCACGCTGACCTGGAGCTCGGGGCCGCAGCACGGGGCCACCACCGCCAACGCCAAACGCTACATCGATTTCGCCGCGGCGAACGGCTTCGGCGGCGTGCTGGTGGAGGGCTGGAACCTCGGGTGGGACGGGGACTGGATCGCGAACCGGGAGGCGTTCTCGTTCACCACATCGTATCCCGATTACGACCTCGCGGCGGTCGCCGCGTACGCCAAACAGAAAGGCGTACGGCTCATCGTCCACAACGAGACTTCGGGCGGAATCGAGAACTACGAGCGGCAACTGGACAGCGCCTTCGCGCTCTACCATTCCCTGGGCCTCGATGCTCTCAAGACCGGCTACGTGACCGACCTGACCAGCGAGGGCCACTCTCACTATTCGCAGTACATGGTGAATCACTACCGCCGGGTAATCGAGCTGGCCGCGCGCTACGGCATCATGCTGGATGTTCACGAGCCGATGCACGACACTGGCGAGCGCCGCACCTATCCCAACATGATGAGTCGCGAAGGCGCGCGGGGGCAGGAGTACAATGCGTGGAGCGGCGACGGGGGGAACCCGCCGGAACACGAGAGCATCCTCTTCTTCACGCGCTTGCTGGCCGGCCCCATGGACTTCACCCCGGGCATCTTCGATCTCCTGATCGAGCGGGGCACGGGGCGCCCGCGCCGGTTGGACGAGCCGCGGGTCAGGACGACGCTCGCCAAGCAGCTCGCGTTGTACGTCGTGCTCTACTCCCCGCTGCAGATGGCCGCGGACCTTCCCGAGAACTACGAGCGGCAGCCCGCGTTCCAGTTCATCAAGGACGTCGCGGTGGACTGGGACACGACGCGAGTGCTCGACGCCCGCATCGGCGACTATGTGGTAGTAGCACGGCGCGAGCGGGGCGGCCAGAGCTGGTTCGTGGGCGCCATCACGGACGAGCAAGGCCGGTCTCTCGACGTCCCGCTCTCGTTCCTGGCGCCGGGGCGGCGCTATGTTGCCGAGATCTATGCCGACGGCCCGAAGGCAAACTGGCTGGACAATCCGCTGCCGGTCAGCATCACGCGTCGGGCGGTGAGCTCGGCGACACGGCTGCGCCTTGTGCTGGCGCCCGGCGGCGGCCAGGCCATCCGGATCCGTCCGGCGGGATGACGGCGGCTGCAAGGTCTGCGCTCCGCTCCCTCGCCAGGGAGCTCGGCGTACACACCCACTACACCGATGGCCTCGGCAAGCGCATCAGCGTAGCCCCCGAAACGCTGCTTCGCGTCTGTGCCGCGCTGGGCACCCCCCTCGTCCACGCCGGTGATGCCGCCGATGCGTTGCGGGCCAGGCGCGCGAGCAAGCAGAAAGTTCGCTTGCCGCCCGTCCTCGTGGCCTGGGACGGCAGCCTGTCCCCGCGCGCGATCCCCCGAGGCCAACAGGCGGAGCTGCGGCTCGAGAACGGCGAGGTCGTCCCACTCGAGGCTCGCCCCCTGCCGTTCGGGTATCACCGCCTGACACGCGAGTCCTCGGGCAAAATCGAGTGCTGCACCGTCATCTCGGCACCCGAACAAGCGTGGCGTCAACCGGGATCGAAGCGAAGCTGGGGAGTCGGGACTCATCTCGCCGCCCTGCGCTCGGCGCGGAGCCGCTGCCTCGGTGACCTCCGCGACCTGCGGTCGCTGTGCGGTTGGGTGCGAGAGCGCGGCGGCGACCTCGTCACGGTGCTCCCGCTGCTTGCCACCTTCAACTCGGAGCCGCCCGAGCCCAGCCCCTATTCGCCGGTGAGCCGGCTCTTCTGGTCGGAGCTGATCCTCGATCTCGGGGACGCCCATCGCCCTTCGAGCATCGGGGCAACGCTCGAGGTAACCCGCGGGGACGCCGAGCTGCGCGCGGCGCTGGCGGGGCATGGGGTTCCCGCCGGCCCGCTTTCCGAAGAGCTGGCTCGCTATGCCCGCTTCCGGGGTGCGCAGGCCCGGCTCGGCAGGAACTGGCGGGAGTGGCCGAGCGCGGCGCGCGCCGGGACGCTGCTGCCCGAGCAGGTCGAGGCCCAAGAGGAGAGATTCCATCTGGTGGCGCAGACGCTTTTGCGAGAACAGCTGCACGAGCTGAGACGAGAGCTCGAGCACGATGGGATGCGCCTGGGGCTGGACCTGGCGGTGGGCGTCCATCCGGACGGCTATGATCCGTGGTCGCGACCAGGGCTGTTCGCCGAGGGGATGTCGGTGGGCGCGCCGCCCGACCAGGGCTTCCCGAGCGGGCAGGATTGGGGCTTTCCGCCGGTGCTGCCCGAGGCGTCACGACGCGAGGGTCACAGGTATCTGGCGGCGTCGATTGCGCATCAGGCGAGACTCGCGGGCGTGCTCCGGGTGGACCATATCATGGCGTGGACCCGGCTGTACTGGATCCCGCATGGGTTCCCGCTGCACGAGGGGACCTACGTTTCTTATCCCGCGGAGGAAT
>DASYPD010000065.1:0-5426 GCA_036007005.1 Gemmatimonadales bacterium | reverse complement strand
CCACCGACTGCGAGACCCAGCGGCCGCTGTCGCTGTAGCCGCGGGCGTAGCGTTCCAGGCGGACGTTGCCGTCCTGCACGATGATCAGGCCGGCGACGTACTGCTCGGCGATGTACTGCTCGAGCATCCCGGCGCCGGGGGTTCCCGTCGCGAGGGCAGCGATGGGCTTGCCGGGCGGGAGGGCGTGGACCCGAGCCCCGGGCGCGATGGTGCGCGCCGGATACACCTCGTCCCAATGGGAAAAGCCGTACTCCTTCTCGGCCTGGTTCCAGGTGAAGGAGGAGTGGGTGCGGAGCGAGGCAGGCGTGGGCGCCTGCCCGGTGCTCGGGGCAGCCGCGATACTGAGTGCCAGCATGGCGGCCGAGCTCACGCGGAGAATCGCAAGCATCAGGGCGATCACCCGTCAAAGGTAGCGGGGTTAGCGGCGGCGGCCGCCGGCGTAGAGTCCGAGGCCTGCCGCCCTGCCATTTTCTCCGTTCTTTTCCGCCTTGGTCTGCGTCCTCTGCGTCTGCTGTTGGTTCCCGCTCGGACTCTTTAGCTCAGATCTGCGCACCTTTGATGGCGCTCCCGCCGAGCGTAGCTTCCATGTTGCATGCATGCCAGTTACCGCGAGGTTGCTGCAGAGGCTCCATGAGTCACTTGGAGACGATGCGACCAACGATCTGTTCTCCTGGTGGGAAGAGGCCGCCACCGTGAACCGTGCCGCCGTCCGCGAAGTCGCAGATCTCTACTACGCGCGGTTCGATGCCCGCCTCGAGAAGGGCTTGGCTGAGGTGCGGTCCGAAATGGCCAACCAGCGCGCCGACCTCATCAAGTGGATGTTCATCTTTTGGGTCGGTACCGTGGTCCCCCTCGGTGGGCTGGTGATCGCGCTGACTAAGCTCTAGTCCCGTCTGGCCCGCCAGGCCCCTGAAACCCGCTCGGCGAGCGCAGCGTAGAAAGCTCGTCCCCCCCACGAGAGCGCGGCATGGCTGTCTTCCAGTCCCTCAGATTCGCCATACGATCGCTGCGCCGTTCGCCCGCGTTCACGCTGACCGCGACGCTCACCCTGGTGATCGGCATTGGGGCGTCGGTCGCGATCTTCGCGATCCTGAACGGCGTCCTGCTCCGCCGGCTTCCCTACGGCAACCCGGAACGCCTGGTCGGCGCCTGGCACGACCTGCCACCGCTCTCGCTGACGCATACCCAGCAGATGGCGGCCACCTACTTCACCTACCGCAAGCATGCCCGCAGCATCGAGGACATCGGGGTCTATCAGGAAGGCGCGCTCAACCTCGCCGCACCAGGCTCACCTAACCCGCGCCGAGTCGGCGCGGCCTGGGTCTCGGCGAGCCTGATTCCCCTGCTCCAGGTGCCGCCGCTCCGCGGGCGGAGCTTCAGCGACGCCGAGGACCTCCCCAAGGGACCCGATGTCGCCCTGATCAGCGAGGGGCTCTGGCGCGCCGGATTCGGGGGCGATCCGCAGATCATCGGCCGCAGCGTTGAGCTCAACGGGCGCACCCGCCAGATCATCGGCGTGATGCCCCGCCGCTTTCGCTTTCCCAGCGTGGAGACCGAGGTCTGGATCCCGCTCGCACTCGACCCCAGCTCGCCGGGCGGGGGCTTCAACTACAACGCCATCGCGAGGCTCAAGCCCGGCGTCGGCGTCGAGACCGCGGAGCGCGATTTTGCCGCGGTGCTGCCGCGCATCGTCGACCTCGGGGTGGAGCTCGCCCCCGGCATCTCGATGCAGATGCTGCTCGATCAGACCAAGCCCAAACCGGTCCTCGTCCCCCTGCGCGAGGTTATGGTCGGCAGCTTTGCGCGCACCTGGTGGACCGTCGCCGCGGCCGCGGGGCTGGTGCTGCTGGTGGCGTGCTTCAACGTCGCGAACCTGATCCTGGTGCGGGCCGACGGCCGCCAGCGCGAGCTGGCGGTGCGTGAAGCGCTCGGCGCCGGACGCGGCCGCGTGGTGGCGCACTTCCTCGCCGAGTCGGCGACGCTGGCGTTGCTGGCGTGTGCTGGGGGGCTCGCGCTCGCGTGGGCCGCGGTGCGCGCGCTGGTGGCGAGCGGAGCCAGCGGCGCGGACGCGGTCTTCATCCCTCGGCTCGCCGAGCTCAGCATCGATCCAGCCGCTGTCGGGTTCACGCTCGCGATCGGCGTGCTCGTCGCGCTGGTCTGCGGCTTGCTTCCGGCGCTGCGGCTCGGGCGGGGCAGCCTGGAGACCGCGCTGCGCGAAGGTGGCCGGGGGGGCACCGCCGGCCGGACCCAGCACCGGGTGCGCGGCGCCCTGGTAGCCGGCCAGATCGCGCTGGCCCTGGTGGTGCTGGCGGCGTCGGGACTGCTGCTGCGCACCTACGGCAGGCTGAGCGCCGTCACGCCGGGCTTCGAGGCGCGCAACGTCGCCACCTTCTGGCTCTCGACCCCACGCGCACGCTATGCCACTCCTGCCGCGACGACGCGCTTCTACATACAGCTCGCCGAGCGCGCGGCGGCGCTGCCGGGTGTAGGCGCGGTCGGGCTGACCTCGCGGCTGCCGCTCGAGACCGAGGGAATGAACGCCAACCCCTACTACGCCGAAGGGGACCCGTCGAATCTGACCAGGGTCCCCCCGCTCCAGATCTTCACGACGGTGGACGACGGCTATTTCAGGGCGATGGGCATTCCGCTGCTCGCGGGTCGCGGCTTCGAGCCGCTGAACCGGCAGCGCTGGGACGAGGCCATCATCAGCCGCGGCACCGCGCAGCAGTTCTACCACGATTCCACGGGAAGAGCGGCGATCGGCAAGCGCTTCCGGGAGCTGCCCGGGACGCCGTGGCTGACGGTTGTCGGTGTGGTGGGCGACGTGCGCGACACCGCACTCTCGGCGCCGCCGGGCGGAGTGGTGTACTTCCCCAACGTGGCGAGCGGCGACACGCTCTACGACAAGTCCGAGCGGACCATGGCGCTGGTGGTGCGCAGCGCCGGCAATCCGGCCACGATCGTCGCGGCGGTGCAGCGCGTGGTGCGCGAGCTCGATCCCACCCTGCCCACCTTCGGCGTCCGCTCGATGACCGCGGTGCTGAGTGGCTCGATGGCGCGGCTCTCGCTGACCATCGTGATCCTGGGCGCCGCCGCGGTGGCGACGCTGCTACTGGGTGCGGTGGGACTCTACGGCATCATGACCTACCTGGTGACGCTGCGCACCCGGGAAGTCGGGGTACGCATCGCCCTCGGCGCGGAGCCGCGCACGGTGGCGGTCATGTTCACCCGCCAGGGGCTGGTGCTCACGGCGATCGGGGTGAGCGCCGGGTTAGGACTCTTCCTGCTACTCGCCCGCTTCCTGCGCGGGCTCCTGTTCGGGGTGGCGCCGAGCGACCCCGTCACTCTGGCCGGCGCTTCGCTCCTACTGCTCTCGATCGCGACGTTGGCGAGCTGGATTCCCGCCCGGCGAGCCTCGCGCGTGGATCCGGCCCGGACCCTTCGCTCGGAGTAGCCGATACCGGTCGCGGTCGGGCGCTCGGTTCGTGTCACCCCCCGGGTGACACCGTGCCGAGCTCCGACTGGCGTGACACCCAGCGATAGCTCGCCGCAATCACCAGCGCGAATAGCAGCACCCCTATCCACGTTGCCGGGCCCGCAAAGCCCGCACCCACCAGCGCGAGTGGCGCCGCCGAGCCTGTGGCCACGATGAGGCCGGCGTTCAGCACGCCGAGCAGACTCTCCCCCACGATCAAGCCCGACGCCAGTAGCACGCCGAACCGCTTGGCCATCTCGGCGTTGGGCCGCCGGCTCATCGCGCGGTCGTAGAACCAGCCGATGATGGCACCGACCACCACGGGCTGGGTGGCATCCATCGGGAGGTAGATCCCGATCCCGATCGCGAGCGGCGAGAGCCGCAGCAGCTTGAATGCGCCGAGCGTCTCGTCGAGGAGGATGCAGGCGAGCCCGACCAGCGCCCCGATCCCGATGGTGTTCCAGTCGAGCTGCGCATTGAGCACGCCGCGCGCCAGCGTCGAGATCAGCGCGGCTTGCGGTGCCGGCAGCGGCTCGGCGGTGATGGAGGCACGGTTGGGATCGCCCGGGAAGCCATAGGCGCGGTTGAGCAGGTCGAGCACGAGCGGAATCACCAGCGATCCCGCCACCACGCCGACGATGAGCGCCACCTGCTGCTTCCAGGGACTGGCGCCGACGAGCTGGCCGGTCTTCAAGTCCTGCAGGTTGTCGTTCGAGATGGTGGCGATCGAGAAGACGATCGACACGGTGAACAAGGCAAAGGCCACCAGCGCGGTCGTGGCTCCCTGCCCAAGTCCCGGTTGCGCGAAGACCGCGAGCAGCAGGGCGACCGCAACGGTGGCGAGAATGCCGATGCCCGATACCGGGCTGTTGGACGCGCCGATCAGCCCCGCCATGTAACCCGCCACCGTCGCCACGAAGCCGCCGATCACCACCGTGAACACCACTCCGCCGAGCACCAGCGGCCAGGTGTTCGCGGCGAGCGGGGTGCCGCCGATGAAGTCGTGGAGCAGCCACCCGATCAACAGCAGGCACCCTGCGGTCAGCAGGCCGATCATGCCGAGCGGGATGTCGCGATCGTCCACGCCGCTCGCGCTGGGCGTCTTGCGCGCGCGTGCGGTCTCCACGAGTCCGGCGAATACCGGCCGCACCAGCTTGATGAGGCTCCAGATCGCGGCGACCCCGATCGCGCCGGCGCCGATGAACCTCACCTTGGTGCGCCACACGTCTATCGCCACCGTGGCGACGTCGCCCGGTATTCCCGCGCTCAGGAGCGGAGTCGCGATGCCCCACGCGATGATCAGCCCGAGCAGCATCGCCAGGCCGACGGAGATCCCGACCAGGTGCCCGGCGCCGAGCAGGGCGAGCGAAAAGCCCAGGTTTACCCCGGTGGCGCCCGTTCCGATGCGGAAGAAGTGCGCGAGCCCCGTGGCGGCGACGCCGGTGGCGCTCACGAGCTGGGTTGCGGCGGAGGCGAGCGCGCCCACAGCGACGATCAAGGGGCCGCGCTTCCGCTCGAGCGCATCGGGTGACGCTTCGTCGCCCGTGGCGCCCGCCTTGAGCACCGCCGCGGCAGCGAGACCTTCGGGGAAGGGCAGCGTCGAGTTGACGACGAGCGCCCGGCGCAGCGGAATGGAAAACAACACCCCGAGGATGCCGCCCAGCGTGCAGATCAGAAAGGTGGTGAGGAACGGAAAGCTTCTCCACCAGCCGACCATGATCAGGCCGGGCAGCACGAAGATGATGGCCGAGAGGGTGCCGCCCGCCGAGGCGACGGTCTGGACGATGTTGTTCTCGCGGATGTTGCCGGTGCGGAGGGCCCGCAGCACGCCCATGGAGATGACCGCGGCGGGAATCGACGACGCGATGGTAATGCCGACCCGGAGTCCCAGGTAGATGTTGGCTGCGGTAAAGACGGCGGCGATCACCGCGCCCAGGATCAGGCCACGGAC
>DASYPD010000064.1:0-7014 GCA_036007005.1 Gemmatimonadales bacterium | reverse complement strand
GGCGGTCAGCCTATCGTTGAAACCGTACACGACATTGCGGAGGAAGCCACCCGCGCCGGTCTTGTGCCAGGGTTCCCCGCTGGCGCCATCCACCAGTCCGGCCAGCCGCTCCGCATGGGATTTCGATTCGCGCGCGAGGGTCAACGCGGTGGGGCCCGCGGCCCCCTCAGGCGCCTGCTGGTACATCTGGAGATAACCTTTTACCTCGCGACCCTCCTCTTCGAGCAGGAACGGCAGCAGGATCCGGGGCCCGATCCGCCGCCCCAGCCAGGCCATGATGCGGGCGCGCCGCGAGGGCACGGGCCGGGCAACCTCATGACCCTGCTCCGCCAGCAGCCGCTGCCACACGGCCACATGGCGGTCTTCCACGTCGGCCAGTTGCAGGTAGATGTCACTGCGGCTGGGATCCGGTTCGGAGGCGGCCAGCTGCCGGTATAGAAACGCGGCATCGGCCTCATCGGCGAGGTGGTGGAGCCAGGCGTGGGGCGCGGAATTGGGCATGGGTGGAAGATAGTGCGACCAAAGCCTTGTACCCCGCATCTTTACAGCGTGCTGACCAGGATCCTCTCCATGGACGTTTTCGGGCTGGCGAACGCCGACCGTGTACTCCCGAGGGTAAAGGCGGGGGATCCGGCGGCGCAGGAAGCCTTATACCGTGCGTTCGAGGCGCCGGTCTACAATCTGGCCCGGCGGATCTGTCGCACGACCGAGGACGCGGAAGACGTGTTGCAGGAGACTTTTCTGGAAGTGTTCCGAAGCATCGGGAGTTATCGCGGCGAGGGCAGTCTGTGGGGCTGGGTTCGCACCATCGCGTCGAGCAAAGCGCTGATGCGGCTGCGGCGTAACAAGTATCGCGAGACCGACGAACTGGTCGACGAGGTGCTCCCGCTCCGCCGAGAAGACACCGGGCTCCGGATGGACCTGGAGGCGGCGCTGGAGCGCTTGCACCCGACCTCTCGTGCGGTGGTCTGGCTGCACGACGTCGAGGGTTACACCCACGAAGAAATTGCCACCATGATGCAGAAGACCGTGAGTTTTTCGAAGTCGCAGCTGGCGCGGGCGCACATCCGGCTGCGCCGCTGGCTGGGAGAGGAGGTGCCCGCATGACCCACCTGACCCTCGAACAGCTCCTCGCGCTCCGCGAGCCGGGGCTCGAGCCGGGCGTGCAGGGCTGGCGGGACCACGCCGAAGCGTGCGAAGTCTGCCGCGCGGAGCTCGAGCGGCTCGATCAGCGCGTGGCACGACTGCGCGCGCTGCCGCTGCTCAAGCCCGCCCGCAATCGCTTCGCCGAAATCCAAGCGCAGACGCGGAAGCTCCGGTTCCGGCGCCGTTTGCTGCTGCTTTCGCTCGGCGGCCTGGCGGCCGCGGCCACCGTGGCGCTGGCCGTGGTGCTGAGCAGTCGCGGCACCGTCTCGGCGCGACTCGCCGAGCAGGGCGAGCTCGACAGCATCATCGCGCGATCGCAGCAGCTCGAGAGCGCCATCCAGGACTACAATCCCGACCGGCGGGTGACCGACGGGCGCACGGCGGTGGTCGCCGCGACGCTGGAGGATCGGGTGGCCCAGGTGGATCGCCAGCTTCAGCTCGTGAACCTGATGGATCAACGAGGACGCGCGCAGCAAGCGCTCCGGCTCTGGCGCGAGCGCGTCGGCCTGCTGGACGCGCTGGTGGACGTGCATACCACCGGCGCTCAATTCGTGCGGTATTGACCGCGAGGAGTGTATTCCATGATTGCAGCTCGCAGTTTGGTTCTCGGTGCCCTCGCGATGGCTTCGCTCTGGCCTGCCGTGGCCGGCGCGCAGGAACGCCGGCCCGAGTCGCGTCCCCGCATCTACATCAGCGGCGACACCAGCGCTGTCCGTGAGCGGATCAAGCTGGTTACCCAGCGGCGGGCGCGGCTCGGCGTCACCGTCGACCTGCGGGCCAGCGACAATGACTCCATCGGCGCGACAATCGAGTCGGTGACTCCCGGGGGCCCCGCGGCCAAGGCGGGCCTCAAGAGCGGCGACATCATCACCAAGCTCGACGGCAAGGCCGTCACGGCGAATCCGGGCGAGAAAGCCGGCATGGATGAATCCCTGCCCGGCCTGCGCCTGGTGGAGATCGCCGCCCAGCTCAAGCCGAAGGACACCGTCAGCGTCGAGTATCGGCGTGAGGGGGCGCGCAAGACGGTGTCGCTGGTCACGGGAGACGAACCGGTGATGAGCTTTGCTTTTCCCGAGGGGTTCGGAATGATGGCCGGCCCCGAGCACGGGAAGCTGAAGATGGAACGCACGCTGCCGCGCAGCGGCAATGGGCACTTCGAGTTCGGTCCCGGCGGCGGCGCGTTCGCCTTCGCGTTCGGCGGCCCGCTGATGGATCTCGAGCTCGCCCCGCTCAACAGCGACCTCGGCCAGTACTTCGGCACCAACGAGGGTGTGCTGGTGATCGACGTGCCGAAGGAATCGTCGCTCGGCTTGAAGGGCGGCGACGTCATTCTGAGCATCGACGGCCGCAAGGCGAACAGCCCGTCGAGCCTGCTCCGGATCATGCGCAGTTACGATCCGGGGGAGAGCTTCAAGCTCGAGATCATGCGCAACAAGTCACGCATGACGGTGAGCGGGAAGCTGGAAATGCCTCGGGAGGAGTAACACTTCCTCAAGCCCATCCCGAGGCGCTGCGAGGGCGGCCAAGTGGCCGCCCTCGTTGTTTTCGGCTGACCAGCCACCCGATCGCTTCGCTGCGCTTGCGATGACTAGGGTGCTGTGCTCGCGATGACTGCCAATCCGGAGTTATAGTAGGGTACGATGCTGTCAGACGCCCCCGAAGCCCGGATCATTCCCCCTGCCCGCCCCCCTGGGCCGGCCGAGGAGGAAAGCCTGGACGTCTGGGGCTTCCGCGATTCTGCTTTCTCGGTGTTACCCAACGGCAACGTCACGATGAGCGGCTCGCGCTATCCCACCAGCGGCGTCGAGCTCCCCGAGCTCTTTCCCTGGATGCAGCGCGTGCTCGGCGTCGAGCTGCCGAACAACGACATCCATGAATCGCACTACCCTCCCGATATCCCCCCGGCCCGAAACAATCCCGGTTTCCTTCGCGAAGCAGAGACTCTACTGGGGGAAGCCGGGCTCTCCGACGATCCGGAGATCCGGCTGCGCCATGGCCACGGTCACACGGTCGAAGAGATGTATCTCCTCAAGTACGGGCGACTGGAACGGGTGCCGGACCTGGTGCTCTATCCCGACACGGAGGAGCAGGTGGCCGCGCTGGTGGCCGCGGCCGCCCGCCACGACGTCTGTCTGGTGCCCTACGGCGGCGGGACCAACGTGACCGATGCCTTGCGCTGCCCGCCCGACGAAGAGCGCAGCATCGCGGTGGTGGACCTCTCCCGGCTCGACCGGATCCTGTGGATCGATCCGGTGAACCTGATGGCGTGCATCCAGGCCGGAGCGGTGGGCCGGCACATCCAGGAGCAGCTCGCCAGGTACGGCTTTACGCTGGGCCACGAGCCGGACAGCGTGGAATTCTCGACCTTGGGCGGGTGGATCGCGACCCACGCGAGCGGAATGAAGAAAAACCGTTACGGGAACATCGAAGACCTGGTGCTCGATCTCGAGGTCGCGACGCCACTGGGTCCGCTCAGCCGCTCGAATGCCGCCCCCAGGGCGAGTGTCGCCCCCAGGGAATCGGTGGGGGTGGATCCGCGCCGCTGGATGTTCGGCTCGGAAGGAACCCTGGGTATCATAACCCGCGCCGTGGTGAAGCTCTTTCCGCTCCCCGAGGTGCAGCGCTATGACGCCCTGCTCTTCAAGCGCTTCGAGAGCGGCGTCGCGTTTCTCTACGACCTAACCCGCGAAGCCGAGCCGCCGGCCAGCGTCCGCCTGGTAGACAACCTGCAGTTCCAGCTCAGCCAGACCCTCAAACCCAAGGCGAGCGGCTTCCGCGCGCTCAAGCGCAAGCTCGAAAAGCTGCTGGTGACGACGCTGCGCGGCTTCGATCCCGGGCAGATGGTCGCCTGCACCCTGGTGTACGAAGGGTCCCGCGAGGAAGTGAGGGCGCAGCGGCGGGCGGTGCAACGGCTCGCCCGGCGGCACGGCGGGATGCGGGCCGGCGCGGAAAACGGCAAGCGGGGCTATCAGCTCACCTTCGGGATCGCGTACCTGCGCGATTTCGTGATGCGGCACTGGATTCTGGGTGAATCCTTCGAGACCTCGGTGAGCTGGAGCCGGGCGCTCGAACTGTGCGAGAACGTGAAGCGCCGGCTGCACACCGAGTGCGCCGCGCGCGGCATTCCCGGCCGGCCCTTCGTCACGGCCCGGGTGACCCAGGTCTATCAGACCGGCGTCTGCATCTATTTCTATTTCGGGTTCTATCACAAGGGCCTCACGGAGCCGGTCGAAAGCTTCGGCGAGCTGGAGCGCAGTGCGCGCGACGAGATCCTGCGCTCGGGAGGCTCGCTCTCCCATCACCATGGCGTGGGCAAGCTGCGGCGCGGCTTTCTGCCCCGCATCTTTTCGCCCGCCGCGCTCGCCTGGAGCAGCGAGCTCAAGCGTGCGGTGGATCCCGGGAACATCTTCGGCATCGCGAATCAGCTGCAGGGTACGGAGCCGGCCACCCGAGAGGGGAACTGACAGGGTGAGCGCGGAGCGCGAGTTCCTGCTGACCGGAGTCACCGGATTCCTCGGCAAAGTGGTGCTGGAGGAGCTGCTGCGCCGGCGCGAGGAGCTGGGGCTCGCGCGGGTGCACGTCCTGATCCGCCCGCGGAAGCAGCGCTCGGCGGTCGAGCGATTTCAGCGGGAGGTCGTGGGGTCGCCGTGCTTCGCGCGGCTGGAGCCGGGCTGGGCCAGCTGGGTCAACGTGGTGGAAGGGGCACTGGAAGCTCCCGGGCTCAGTGTGGCGCCCGCGGTGCAGGCGGAGCTCTGCGACCGGGTCAGCCACATTCTGCACACCGCCGCTTCGGTGAGCTTCGATCTTCCGCTGGCCGAAGCCGCGCGAGCCAATGTCGCCACCAGCCTGAATCTGCTGGAGCTTTCCCGGCACTGCACCCGGCTCGAGCGTCTGGTCTATGTCTCCACCGCATACGTCACGCCGCATCCGGGTGAGGGAGTCCCGATCAAGGAGGTGCTGGCGCCGCTGCCGGCGCCGGCGGCGGAGTTGTATCAGGCCATTCTCGACCGCAGCGTCAACGAGACGGAGCTGCTGCGCCGCTCCGGCCACCCGAACACCTACACGCTCACGAAATCGCTGGCGGAACACCTGCTGCTGGCGCGCCGCGGCAGGGTACCGCTCGCGATCATCCGGCCCAGCATCATTTCCGCGAGCTGGCGGTATCCGTTCCCCGGCTGGCTCGACAGCCTATCGGGCTTCGCGAGCTTCGTCGTGCTGATCGGCTCGGGGCATCTGCGCGCGGTGGCGGGTTTGCCCGGTACGCGCCTCGACCTGATCCCTGTGGACGAAGTGGCGGACCGGATGCTGGAGGAATGCCGGCCGGACGGCGGGACGTCGAGCGAGCCCGTGATCCGTCATGTGGTCGCGGGACTGGACAAGACGGTGCGCCTGGCGGAGGTCGGCGACCGGATCCTCGAGTTCTTCTCGGTGCATCGAGTCGACCGGCGGCCCGTGGTCAAATACCTGGGGGCGCGGGGCTTTCGTTTCCAAGTGGCCGAAACCCTGTATCATCGGCTGCCGATCGCCGTAGCGCGACTGCGTCCGCACTCGAGCCGCAAGGCGACGGGACAGCTCAAGAGCCGGCTCGCCTATCTGAACCGGATCTTTCCGTATTTCACCTGCAGCCGCTTTGCTTTCGAGACCTCCCGTCCGCTCGACGCCGCATTCGAGGCGGGGCCCTACGTCACCACCGTGTGCCGGGGAGCCTATCGTCACATGCTCCATCGCGACGAGAGCCAGTGGACCATGGCGGGCCGCAAGCATCCGGGTCAGGGCGGCGATTTCCGCTGGGCCTTGACCCAGCCGGAAGGGAATCTCTGGATCCGTTTCAGCGCGTGGCTGGTGACCAAGGTGCTGCGGCGGGCGATCGATCGGGTCACGGTGGACATTCCGTCCTTCGAAGCCGCGCGCCGCGCAGCGCCGGAGGGCTCTCCGCTGGTGCTGGTGCCCAACCATCGCAGCTATCTCGACTTCGTGCTCTGCTCCTATCTCTGCTTTGCGCGGCCCGACCTGGGAATCAGGATTCCCCACATCGCCGCGACGATCGAGTTCGGGCGCATTCCGATCCTGGGCCGGATCCTGACGGCGCTGCATGCCTTCTATCTGCGGCGCGGGACGGGACGCGAGGACCCGGAGCTGACCCGCCGGGTGCATGAGCTGATCGCGCACGGCAAGACGCTCGAGTTCTTCATCGAGGGCCAGCGGAGCCGCAGCCGGGAATTCTTGCCGCCCAAGCGCGGTCTGCTGCGCTGTCTGCAGGCGACGGGCCGCAACTGCACCCTGCTGCCGGTGGCGTTCAGCTACGACCGGATTCCCGAGGAGCGAGCCTTCGCGCACGAGCTGGCGGGTCAGCCGAAGCCGCGCATGCGGCTTACCGCTCTGCTGGGCTGGGCCATCCAGGTCTGGCGCGGCAAGATCGAGCTGGGCCGGGTGCATCTGGCGTGTGGCGAGCCGGTCAGCCTGGGACGGGAATGCGACGTACAAAGCGTGAGTCAGGAGCTGATCCGGCGGCTGGCTGCTGCCACGGTCAGCACCACCTATCATCTCCAGGCCTGGCTAACCCGCTGTCCCGTGGACGGACTGGATCCCGGCTGGCTCCGGAGCGCGATCGAAGCGCGCGGGGGCCGGGTGCTGGAGAGTCCGCTCCGTCCGGCGCCCGATCTCGACCCCCTCATCGCGGCGAGCCTCCGGCACCAGTTTGCCCATCACTTCCAGACCGACGGCTCGGGTGATCCGCGACTGCTGCTGCTGCACCAGAAGCTGTTTCCGGCCGAGCGCGAAGTCAGCCAGACCGCCGAGCCGGTCGGTTGAGCGAAGGCCGCTGGCTCGTTACCGGCGCGAGCGGTTTTCTGGGACGGCACCTCCTCG
>DASYPD010000063.1:0-3264 GCA_036007005.1 Gemmatimonadales bacterium | reverse complement strand
GCTGGTGGGTCGAGACGCGGAGCTCGGTCGATTGCGGGATCAGCTGGATCAGGCGCTCGAGGGGCAGCGCCAGCTGGTGTTCGTGACGGGGGAGCCGGGGATCGGCAAGACGGCGTTGGTGGAGGCGTTGCTCGCGGGGATCGATGAGGGCGGCCCGCTCCGCATCGGCCGCGGCCAATGCGTGGAGCAGCACGGCGCGGGCGAACCCTACTTGCCGGTGCTCGAGGCGCTCGGGCGGCTGGGGCGCGGGGTGGGGGGCGAACATCTCGTTCAGATCCTCAGGCAGCATGCCCCGACATGGTTGGCGCAGTTGCCAGGGTTGTTGGCGGATGACGAGGTGGAGGCGGTACGGCGGCGCGCGCAGGGCGCGACGCGGGAGCGAATGCTGCGGGAACTGGTGGAGGCGCTCGAGGCGGTGACGCGTGACACGCCGCTGGTCCTGCTCTTGGAGGACCTGCACTGGAGCGACTCGGCCACGATCGATCTGCTGGGCATGCTGGCCCGGCGTCGGGACTCGGCGCGCTTGCTGGTCCTGGGAACGTACCGGCCGGCGGATGTGGCGGGGGCGGCGCATCCGTTGAAGCCGGTGAAGCAGGAGCTCCAGGTGCACGGGTACTGCCAGGAGCTGCACCTGGAATTCCTGAGCCTGCCCGCCGTGGAGCAGTACCTCTCCCGGCGGTTCTCCGGTCACGGGTTTCCGTCGGAGCTGGCGCGGGTGCTTCACCGGAACACGGACGGCAATCCGCTGTTTCTGGTGAGCACGCTCGACTACTTGATCGGCCAGGGACAGCTGTGTGAAGTCGGCGGGCACTGGGGGCTGGGGGGACCGCTGGAAGACATTGCGTCGCGTACGCCGGAGACTCTGTCGCAGGTGGTGGAGCGGCAGGTGGAGCGGCTCACCGGCGAGGAGCAGGCGATGCTGGCGGTGGGCAGCGTGGCGGGGGCAGAGTTTTCGGCGGCGGTGGCGGTCGCGGACGGGATCGATCCACAGGATGCCGAGCGGCGATGTGACTCGCTGGCGCGCCGGGGGCAGTTCGTTCGTGCGGCCGGCGTTGTGGAGTGGCCGGATGGGACGCTGGCGGCGCGGTACGCGTTCATTCACACGTTGTATCAGCGCGCGCTCTATGCGCGCATCCCGATCGGCCACCGGGTGGGATTGCATCTGCGGACGGGCGAGTGCCTGGAGGGCGGGTACGGTGAGCGCGCGGGGGAGATCGCCGGTGAGCTTGCCATGCATTTCGAGCGCGGCCGGGACTACGAGCGGGCGGCGCGGTATCGGAGGCAGGCGGCCGAGCACGCGCAGCGCAAGCACGCGAACCGCGAGGCCGCGGAGCACGCGACGCAGGCGCTCCACTTGCTCGGGGCATTGCCGGATTCCCCGGAGCGGATTCAGCACGAGCTGGCGCTTCAAATCATGCTGGGGGCTGCGCTGACGGCGACCCACGGCTACGGGGCGGCCGAGGTCGCGCGGCCCTATGAGCGGGCTCGCGAGCTGTGCGCGCAGGTGGGAGACACGGTTCGGCTCCTTCCGGTGCTGCTCGGGCTCGGGCGCTTTCATCAGAGCAGGGGGGAGCTCCAGATTGCGCGTGGCCTGGGCATGCGCCTGTTGGCGATCGCGGACACGACCCACGACGCGACCGTCGGCCTCGCGGCTCACCATGCCGTGGGCATCATGGCGTTCTATGGAGGAGAGTTCGCCGCGGCGCTCGCCCATGTGGAACAAGGCACCCGACTCTACGATCCGAGTCAGCACAGCCCCAATCGGTCGGCCACGTTCCGGGCCGGTCAAGATCCTGGCGTATCGTGCGCGGTGTATGCCGCGTGGAGCCTGCAGTTGCTTGGTCATCCGGCCCGTGCGGCCGCGCGGATGCGCGAGGCTCTCGCGTTGGCGCGGTCCCTCGGGCACCCGTTCAGCGTCGCCTATGCGTGTCACTTCGCCGCGGGATTGCACCTGTGTCGCAGGGAGCGCGAAGCCGTGCAGGAACTGGAGGATGAAGCGCTTGCCCATTCGACCGAGCACGGGTTTCGGCTCTTTCCCATGATAGGGGCGATCCATCGCGGGTGGCTGCTCTCGGAGCAGGGTCGGGGAGAGGAGGCCCTCGCCCAGATGCGAGAGGGACTGGCCGCGTTGCGCGTCATCGGAATAGAGCTCCGAAGGCCGGGATTTCTGGCCCTGGTGGCCGAGGTGTGCGAGAAGATCCACCAGCCTGGAGAGGGACTCTCGGCGGTGGCAGAAGCACTGGCCGCGGCGGAGCACACAGGGCAGCAGTACTGGGATGCCGAGCTTCATCGGCTGAAAGGAATGCTGACGCTTCAGTCTGACGCGGAGGTGTCTTTTCTCGAGGCCATCGGGATTGCGCAGCGCCAGCGGGCCAAGTCGCTGGAGCTGCGCGCGGCGACGAGCTTGAGTCGGCTGTGGGCGAGCAGGGGAAAAGCGAGCGAGGCGCACGCGTTGCTGTCCGCGATCTACGATGGATTCACGGAGGGGTTCGACACGGCCGATGTGAGCGAGGCGAAGTCGTTGCTCGAGCAACTCGAGCGCCGGGCGAGGACATCGCGGGCGGGCGAGCCCGGAGTCATCGGCTGATCTCGCGCGTCACCGTTGTCGCGATCCCCGGCCGCCGCTCCGTAGGGCATCGATCAGGCGAGGCTCACTCGGCCGGCGCCGCCTCCGCGCGCGTGTCGCGCGCCACGAGGGTGGCGAGGCGGCCGCCGCGGGCGGCGCGGCGGCGAAGGTAGCGCTCCAGCAGGAGGCCGCTGAGCGTCGCCAGCATGAGCACGGTGGCGACGGCGGCGATGGTCGGATCCACGTTCTCGTTGATTCCCGCCCAGATGGCCCGCGGCAGGAGATAGAGCTTCCGGCTCGTGATGAACAGCAGGACGACCAGCTCGTCCCACGAGTGCACGAAGGCGAAGACGGCGCCCGCCAGGATGCCCGGCATGATGCACGGGACGATCACGAGCCGGAGCGTCTGAGTCATGCTCGCGCCCAGGTTGCGCGCGGCCTGCTCGAGCCGGGGGTCGAAGGTGGCGAGCGCCGTGGAGACGGTGATCACGACGTAGGGAAACCCCGTCACGACGTGCACGAGCACGACACCGGTGAAGGTATCGAGGAGCCGCAGATCGATCCACATCCGGTAGAAGCCGAGGGCGTGCACGATCGACGGCACGATGATCGGCATCAGCATGAGCGCCCGCACGCCCTCGGCCAGGCGTGACCCGATCCGCCAGCAGCCCACCGCGCAGAGCGTGCCGAGCACGACG
>DASYPD010000062.1:0-7616 GCA_036007005.1 Gemmatimonadales bacterium | reverse complement strand
GATATCGACAGCGACGCGCTCGATCCCTTCTCCCCGACCGAACAGGCGGAGGTGCGCAAAGTCGCGGATGCGCTGGCGGTGCTGCTGTGAGCCCCTAGCCCCTAGCCATGCTCCGCTCCATCCGCGGGATCTCGATCTTCGAGCGTAGAGCGGGCAGCGGCCCCGAGGTCGTCGTCCTCCACGGGGGTCCCGGCGCCCAGCACGATTACCTCCTCCCCGGCTTCGACCGGTTGGCCGTCGGCCGCACCCTGGTGTACTACGATCAGCGCGGCGGCGGCCGCTCTCCGGTATCGCGCGAGACTCCCGTGGGCTGGCGCGAGCAGGTCGCCGACCTCGAGGCGCTGCGCCTCGTCTGGGGACTCGAGCGGCTCACGCTCGCGGGTTACTCCTGGGGTGGTCTGCTCGCGCTCCTTTACGCGGTCGCGCATCGCGAGCGGGTCGAGCGCCTCGCCCTGCTCTCCTGTGCCCCCGTGTGGCGCGCGGCTCGGGTGGAGTTCGAGCGCCGGTTCGCCGAGCGCAACGCCGCGCCCGCGATCCAGGCGGAGCGGCTGGCCGTGCAGCAGAGCGGGCTCCGCGAGCGGGACCCGGAGGCGTACCGGCGCCGGCTGTTTGAGCTCTCGGTGGCGGGTTACTTCCACGACTGGCGGAAAGCCCGTGAGCTGACGCCCTTCCGCATCACCGGGCGTACCCAGCAGGAAGTCTGGCAGAGCCTGGGCGAATTCGATCTCCGGCCTGCCCTCGACGCGCTCACTCTGCCGGCGCTCGTCGTGCACGGCGAATCCGACCCCATTCCCCTCGCCACCGCCCAGGAGCTGGCCCGGAGGCTCGGTGCCCGCTTCGAGCCCATTCCCGCCTGCGGTCACGTGCCCTATGTCGAGGCGCCGGATCTCTTCACCCGGCTGCTCGACGGATTCCTGCCCCGGCAGTTCTGATGGCGCCGCCTCGCCCGACTCCCTTTGCACTGGTATTCGGCACCGCCGCGGAGCGCTTTGCTTCCCTGAGCGAAGGAATCGCGGCTTCCGGTCACGACCCAGCCAGCCGCGATGCTTTTCTCCTGGTGCGCGAAGTCGCCGAGCTGCTGTACGAGCTCCGGCCCGCGCAAGGCGCGGGGGAGGCCATCGCGGCCCTGGCCGCCTTTCTCCACTTTGCCTATCTCTTCTGGATGGATGGGGAGAGGGTGCTCACCGTAAGCGAACCGGAGCTCGCTCAACTCCTGTCCGACTGTCCGCCCGTCCGCCCGTCTGACTGTCCGCCCGTCCGACCATCCGTCTACTGCCAGCTCCCCGCGCTCCGCGTGTGGGGTACCCCCGAAGCCGCGGCTTCCGCTGAGCCTCTCGATGGCTGGTTCGTCGCGCCCCGCACTGATCCCGTCGAACCGCTCTCGGCCCTCGCCGTTTTCGGCCTGAATCCGCAGCGCGAGGGCTTCACCACCGTGGAGGTGGCAGGGCCTCGGCCCCTCCCGCTGCAGCGACCGGACGGCTCGGCACTCTTCTCCTCCACCCTGACGGGAGGAGCGGCGGCCGGGCTCTCCTCGCTCGCGGGCTCCGAGGAACTGCTCGAGCTGGCGTGGCGTGCCGAGGCGTTGCGGTGAGCACCGATCGGCTGCAAGTCGCGAGCGTGCTGGACCGGATCGCCGCCTTCCTCGAATTCCGCGGCGAGAATCAGTTTCGGGTCCGGGCCTTCCGCACCGCGGCCAAAGCCGTGCTCGGCCTGCCGGCGTCTGCGGCCCCGGGGGCCACGCTGGCCGAAGCACTCGCCAACGGTTCCCTCGCGGAAATGCGGGGGATCGGCCCGGCCAGCCTTGCCATCGTCAAGGAGCTGATCGAGACCGGTCGCTCCGCGTACCTGGAACGGCTCGAGCAGGAAATCCCCGCCGGCCTGCTCGATTTGCTCGAGGTTCCCGGGCTCGGCGCCACCCGGATTCGCCTGCTGCACGAGAAGCTGGGGATCGATTCGCTGGCGGCGCTGGAAGCTGCGGCGCGAGACGGCCGGCTCGCGACCCTGCCCGGCCTCGGAGCCAAGACGGCGGAAAAGATTCTGAAGGGGATCGCGTTTGCCCGGGGCACCCGCTCCTTTCGGCTCTGGCACCATGCCGCGGCGGAAGCCGAAGTGCTGCGCTCCTCGCTGGAGCGCCTGGATGGAGTAACCCGCGTGAGCGTGGCCGGCGAAGTCCGTCGCCGCTGCGAGGTCGTGAGCGGGCTCGTGCTCGCCGCTGCGGCCGGGCTCTCTCCCGCCCAGCTTGGGCAGGCCGTCACGCGGCTTCCCGGCATCGGGGAGCCTATCGTGGCGGACGCTCTGCTCCGCTTCCGCTCTCCGAGCGGCATGCCGGTGAGCGTCCGCGTGGCCCCGCCGGACGGATTCGGCGCCGCACTCGCCTGCTCGACCGGGAGTGAGGCGCATTGGCTGCAGCTCGCGGCGCATGCCGCGGCGCGCGGCCTCGTCCTCGAGGCCTCCTCCCTGCGCCAGGGAAGCCGCTCCCTGCCGGTGCCGGACGAAGCCGCACTCTATCAGGCCCTCGCGCTCGAGGAGATCCCGCCCGAGCTGCGGGAAGGAACGGACGAAATCCCTCTGGCTGCCGCCCACGGACTGCCCCGCCTCCTCGAGCCCAGCGACCTCGTCGGCTTGCTGCACTGTCATACCACCTATTCCGACGGCACCCTGGGGGTCGCGGAGATGGCGGCAGCGGCTCGCGATGCGGGTTACTCGTACATCGGCATCACCGATCACAGCAGGTCGGCGGCCTATGCCGGCGGACTCGGCGTCGAGCAGGTGCGGCAGCAGTGGGACGAAATCGCCGCGCTCAACGCCGGGCTCGCCGGGATCCGGATCCTCAAGGGCATCGAATCGGACATCCTCCTCGATGGCCGGCTCGACTATGACGATGCCATCCTCGCCGGATTCGATTTCGTGATCGGCTCGATCCACAGCCGCTTTTCCCTCGGCGAAGCGGAGATGACGGCCCGCCTGCTGCGGGCGCTCGATTGTCCCTATCTGACGATCCTGGGCCACCCCACCGGGCGGCGGCTGCTCTCGCGCGATCCTTACGCGATCGATCTGCCGCAGCTCTTGGCGCGAGCCGCGGCGAATGGTGTCGCGCTCGAGCTCAACGGCGATCCGCACCGGCTCGATCTCGATTGGCGCCTGGTGCGCCTCGCCCGCGAGCACGGAGTCATGCTCGCGCTCGGGGCCGATGCCCACGGGCGCTCCGGGATCGGGAATCAGGAATTCGCGACCGCAATGGCCCGCAAGGGAGGAGTCACCAAGGCGCAGGTGCTGAACACGCGGAGTGCGGACGGGTTCCTCGCCTTCGCGCGGGCGCGCCGTCCATGAAAGCGGCCTCGGTCCTGGCCAGGCGGCGGGCGGCTATCCGGCGCGAAAGCAAGGCGGCCCGCCAGCGGCGCGCCGCGAAGATTTTCACGCGCCTCGTCGCCGAATACCCCGACGCCCATTGCGAGCTCGACTACCGGACGCCCTACCAGCTCCTGGTGGCCACCATTCTCTCGGCTCAGTGCACCGACGTGCGTGTAAACCTCGTCACGCCGGCCTTCTTCGCGCGCTATCCGACGCCCCGCGCGCTCGCCGGCGCCGAGCGGCAGGACGTGGAGGAGCTGATCCGTTCCACCGGCTTCTTTCGCAATAAGGCCAAAAGCCTGATCGGGATGGCGCAGGCGCTCACCGAGCGGCATGGCGGGGAGGTTCCCCGGGAAATGGAGACGCTGCGTGCCCTTCCCGGCGTCGGGCGCAAGACCGCCAATGTCATTCTGGGAAATGCCTATGGCATCAACGAGGGCGTGACCGTGGATACCCACGTGGCCCGGCTCGCGGCGCGCCTGCGCCTCAGCGGACAACAAACTCCGGAACGGATCGAGCGCGACCTCATGGCGCTTTTTCCCCTCGAGGAATGGACCCTGCTCTCCCACCTGCTCATCTGGCACGGCCGCCGGATCTGCCTCGCCCGCACACCCCGCTGCGAGCGCTGCGTGGTGAATGAGCTCTGCCCCTCCGCGCGAGTACCTCGCCAAGCCCATAGCCCATAGCCCTATGCCCAACCGTCTCGCCGCGGCACCCTCCGCCTACCTCCGCTCCGCGGCGCACCAGCCGGTGGATTGGTATCCCTGGGGCGCGGAGGCGTTCGCCGCGGCCGCCCGCGCCGATCAGCCGGTCTTGCTCGACATCGGCGCGGTATGGTGCCACTGGTGTCACGTCATGGACGGCGAGTCGTACGAGGATCCTACCCTCGCCGAATTCCTCAATGAGCATTTCATTTGCGTCAAAGTCGATCGCGATGAGCGGCCCGATGTCGACGCGCGCGACCAGCGCGCCGTGCAGGCGCTCACCCGGCAGGGCGGTTGGCCCCTGACGGGGTTCCTGACCCCGCAGGCCGAGCTTTTCTTCGGAGGCACCTACTTCCCGCCCCGGGCCCTCCACGGGCGGCCCTCCTTCCGGGAGATCCTCACTCGCGTCCTCGCGGTTTGGCGCGCCGAGCGCGCGAAGGTCGAGACCCAGGCCCGCACCCTGCGCGAGCTCCTCTCCGCCGACCAGGAGCAGAGCGTGCCGGGCGTGTTAGGACCGCTGGCTCTCGCGGATGCCACGCACCGGATTCTCGCCACCGCAGATCGCCATCACGGTGGTTTCGGCGGCGCGCCGAAGTTTCCGCATCCCTCCGCGCTGACCTTCCTGCTGCACCACTGGTGCCGGACCCCGGAGCCCACCCTGCGCGCCGTAATCCACGAAACGCTCGACGGCATGGCGCGGGGAGGCTTTCGCGATCTGCTGGGCGGTGGCTTTCATCGCTACAGTGTCGATGCGCGCTGGATCGTCCCCCACTTCGAGAAGCTGAGCGCCGACAACGCCGAGCTGTTGCGCCTCTATGCCGAAGCGGGCGCGCTGTTCGAGCATCCGGGCTGGCTCGCGGTGGCGCGCGACACCGTTCGGTGGATCCGGGAAGTGCTCGCCGACCCCGCGGGCGGCTTCGCGGCCAGCCAGGATGCCGATGTCGGGCTTGAGGACGACGGCGACTATTTCACCTGGACCCTCGCGGAGCTGGGTGAGATCCTTGCCCCCGACGAGCTGGACCTCGCCGCGGCCCACTTTGGCATGGACAGCCACGGCAGGATGTCGCACGCGCCGGAGCGCAATGTGCTCTTTACGGCCGCGGACGCCGAGGCGCTGGCACGCCAAGGGGGCCGGAGCCTCGCCGCCGTATCTGCGAGTCTCGCCACGATTCTGGAGCAGCTGCGGGCTGCTCGGGCGGCGCGGAGGCAACCCTTGGTGGACCGCACCCGCTATGCCAACTGGAATGCGCTGCTTGCGGGCGCGCTGCTCCGCGCCGGACCGATCCTCGCGGACCCCTGGTGCGCAGAGGCCGGTCTCGCTGCCCTGCGGAGAATCCGCAGCGAGCAGGCTTCGCCCGACACTGTCACTCACACTCCCACTGCCACTGGTCTCCCCCCCCTCCTCGACGATCCCGTCCAGTGTGCCGCCGCGGCGCTCGACGCGTTCGAGCTCACCGGCGAGCGGAGCTGGCTCGACTGGAGCTCGGCGCTCATGGATCGAGTCTGGCACGATCACTGGGATGAATCGCGCGGGGGACTGCGGGATACCGCGCGGCTGTCTGAAGCTCCAGGGTTGCTCAGCACCGCCGTCGTCCCGATCCAGGACAGCCCCAATGCCTCGCCCAATGGAGTGGCCGGACAAACCGTGGCCCGGCTCTTCGAGCATACCCTGAGCGCGCGCTGGCGCGAACGCCAGGAGGCGCTCGTGACCGCATTCGGTGCGACTGCCGCCGAGCTCGGTCTCTTTGCCTCCGCGCTGCTGCTCGCGGCAGACTGGCTGGTGCAGCCGGCCACGCACTTGGTCATCACCGGACCGCGGGAGGACCCCCTCGCCACCGAGCTGCATCGCGCGGCCCTCGCGGCGTTCGTGCCGCGGCGCGTGGTGGTTCGCCTCGTTCCGGGCAGCGAGGACATCGCGCTGCCGCCGGCGCTGCGAGGGCTGGCTCCCACCGCCGATCTCGTCCGCGGCTATATCTGTACGGGAACCCGTTGCCTTGCTCCAGTGGACACGGTTCCGGCCTGGCGGTCGGCACTCCGCTCGCTTCTCCCGGCGGATGATTCGCCGCCGGGATGACAGCACGCTAGAATTCCCCAACCCCTAACCCCCAACCCCTAACCCCCTAACATGAAGACAGCGACCATCGCAACGAGCCGCGGCACCATCACCGCCGAGCTGTTCGACAGCGAGGTTCCCGGCACCGTCGCCAATTTCGAGAAGCTGGCCAATGCGAAATTCTACGACGGGACCCGTTTTCACCGGGTCATCCCCGATTTCATGATCCAGGGGGGCGATCCGCTCTCGCGGAATCCGAAGGATCCCCGAGTCGGGACGGGCGGTCCCGGGTATCAGATCAAATGCGAGACCGACCGCAACACCCATCGCCACGTCGCGGGCACTCTCTCCATGGCTCATGCGGGCAAGGACACCGGCGGCAGCCAGTTCTTTATCTGTCATTCGGCGCAGTCGCATCTCGACCGTAAGCACACGGTCTTCGGGCAGGTCACCGGGGGCATGGACGTGGTCAATGCGATTCGCAAGGATGACGTCGTCGACTCGATCCGCGTCGCCTGAGCGTGCAAGTCGATTTCGCGGTCCTGGCCGACTACGCCCTGATCGATCAGCACGGCAAGCTCTCGGTGCTGGGCATCTTTCAGCACGTTTGGGTCGGCAATTTTCCGGCGGTGCATCCGCGCACCCACCTGGTCCTGCGGGTGCGAGGCCGCCGCACCGAGATCGGTCAGCACCCGATCCGGATACGGTTCGTGGATGACGCCGGCGCGGAGCTGATGGGCGGCGAAGGCACCGTGCAGTTCGGCGAGCCGCCGGCCGGTGTCACGGAAATCGAGGCGGGCGCGGTGCTGGTGTTCGATGTTCCCTTGCCGCGCCCCGGCAGCTACGCCTTCGAAATCTCCATGGACGCCAGTCCCGCCATCCGGGTGCCTCTCTCAGCGTCCCAGTTGCCCACGGAAACGGTGGGGGGGACACAGCATTGAGAGGGCTATTGGCTATTGGTTACTGGCTATTGGTTGCGTAATCGCCGGATCAGTCCAGCCAGCATCCGCTGTATCCGCATAACCCGCTGCTGCAGCTGGAGGCCGCACTCGTTCAAGTAGCCTTGATCTTCCGCCACCACGAAATGGCACTCCAGCTCTGTGGCGGACCCTGCAGCGATCGAGAGGAATCGTGCCAACTCAGCTCTGCCGTTGCGCCCGCAACCTTCCGCAATGTTCGCCATGATCGAGACGGCGGCCCCCCGGATCTGTGCGGTAAGTCCGTAACGCTCGCAACTCGGAAAGCTCTTGGTCATTTCATAGGCAAGCTTCGTCAACGCGCGCGCCTCCTGCCAAACCTCGAGCTTCCGGAAGTTTCCCATCGACACCCGCCCGAAACCAATTCCTCCTCAATCACCCCGGTCGTAGTACTCTTATCGCCGCCCGGTAACGTCAAATAGTTGCGAGCTTCGCGTTCCCCGGTAACCTTGGGACCCAATAGCCAATAGCCAATAGCCAATAGCCAATAGCCAATAGCCAATAGCCAATAGCCAATAGCCAATAGCCAAT
>DASYPD010000061.1:0-8707 GCA_036007005.1 Gemmatimonadales bacterium | reverse complement strand
GCGCCGATGGTCGGCGCATTGATATAGGTGATGCCGGTGTCCAACTCCTGCATCGCCCGGACTGCAAGATTTGTATCGCTGGTATACAGCGAGCTGGAAAGGCCGTACTTCACGCCGTTATTGATCCGAACCGCATCGTCGAAGGAGTTGAACCGCAGTACGGTGAGCACGGGCCCGAAAATTTCTTCCTGCGCGAGGCGGCTGCCGGGGCGCGCGCCCGTGAAGATGGTAGGCCGATAGAACCAGCCGCGCTGCAGCCGGGGACTGCGCGGGCGCCGGCCGCCGGTCACCAGCTCGAGGCCCTCTTCCCGGCCGAGGCTCACGTACTGCTCCACTTTTTCCCGAGCGGCTTCGTGAATAAGCGGCCCGACCTGGGTGCCGGGCCGGCGCCCATCGCCCAGCACGAGCTGATCGGCCGCCGCAGCCAGCCGGGCCACGAAGCGATCATGAATGCGACGCTGCAGCAGCAACCGGCTGGTGGCGGTGCAGCGCTGGCCGGTAGTGCCAAAGGCGCCCCAGAGCACGCCATCGAGCGCGAGATCGAGATCCGCATCGTCCATCACGATCATCGCATTCTTCCCGCCCATCTCGAGCGACAGCCGTTTGTGCATCCGCCCGCAGGTTTCGCCGATCTGGGCGCCGGTCGCCGACGAGCCGGTGAAGGAAATCACCGGGACGCCGGAATGCTCCACCAGCGCCCTGCCCGCCACTTCGCCCCGCCCGTGCACCAGCTGGATCACCTCGGGCGGCAAGCCCGCTTCGAGCAGGATCTCCACCAGGAGGTGGACGGTGTGCGGCACGTCCTCGGAGGGCTTGAGGAGCACGCTGTTGCCGCACAGCAGCGCGGGGAAGAGCTTCCAGGTGGGAATGGCCATCGGAAAGTTGAAGGGAGTGATGAGCCCGACGACGCCGATGGGCCGCCGATAGCTCATCGCCCACTTGCTGCGCAGCTCACTGGGGACCGTATGGCCGAAGAGCCGGCGCCCCTCGGAGGCTGCGTAGTAGGCGGTATCGATGCCCTCCTGTACATCGCCTCGCGTTTCGGCCAGCACTTTGCCCATCTCGCGCGTCATCGCGCGCGCGATCGCTTCTTTCCGCTCACTGAGCAGATCGCCGACGCGGCGCAGGACGTCGCCGCGCGCCGGCGCGGGCACGCGCGACCAGAGCCGGAAGCCCTGTTCCGCCGAGCGAACAGCGGCGGCTACATCGGCGGGGCCGGAATCGGGGAAGCGGCCGATCAGGTCCCGCGCATTGGCGGGATTGCGATTGTCGAAGTAGGCGCGGGTGGCCGGTGCTGTCCAACGACCGGCGATGAAGTTCTTGAAGGTTTTCACAGATTAGGGGTTAGGGGTTAGGGGTTAGGGGCATTTCCAGGCTGCCGGGTGCCTGGGGTAGCCGGTGCGATCGAGCGTGGCCTTCCCGAGGAGCAGCGCTCCCCAGAGCGTCACCAGCAACGAAATCACGTGGGCCAGCGCGAGCCTTCGCTTCCAACTGTGCACTACGCCCCAGAGGCCGGCGACGACGACGCCTGCCAGGGCGGCGAGATAACCATACAGCGGCAGGCCGCAGACATGGGCATAGGGCCACGCGAGCGTCACGCCGGCGGCAACGGCGATGCCGAGCAGGACACGGACCCAGGTGGTGAGGCGGTCGCGGCCAACCGCGACCGGGGCTGCGCTCACCGGTCGGGATGCCGGCACTGCTGCCGCGCGAAGCGCCGGCGGGGAGGGAGCGGGCGCCGCCGGTTGTTTGGCCATGAGCTTGTCGATCTCCGCCATCTCCTTGTCCCAGTCGCGCGGCGGGCCGGTCATGTGTCCTCGCGGGTCAGCTGATACTTCTCGATCTTCTTGTAGAGGTTCGAGCGCGGCATGTCGACCGCGCGGGCGGTTTCCGCGACGTTCCAGCCGTGCTCGCGGAGCTTGGAGAGCAGAAAGATCCGCTCCGCTTCTTCCCGGAATTCCTCGAAGGTCGCGGAGCGAACGGCCTCCGCGCCGAGGCCGACAGCGGCCGCATCCAGCACGGGCAGCAAGCGCTCCACGTCCGCCGCAGTGATCTGCTTTCCCGGCGCGAGAATCAAGAGGCGCTCGACGGCATTGCGGAGCTCGCGCACATTGCCGGCCCAGCTGCGCCGCTGCAGGGACCGCACGGCTTCCTCGGTGAAGGAGCGGGGCGCCACCCCCGCGCCCTGGCTCAGCGTCTCGACGAAGTGGGCAACCAGCGCGGGGATGTCCTCGAGCCGCTCCCGCAGCGGGGGCACGGCGATCGGAATCACATTGAGCCGGTGATACAGGTCTTCGCGGAAGCGGCCCGCCGTAATCTCTTCCTCCAGGTGCTTGTTGGTGGCTGCGAGCACCCGCACATCCACCTGCACCGATTTGGCGGCGCCGATGCGCGTCACGATGCCCTCCTGCAGCACGCGCAGCACTTTGGCCTGCGCGGAGAGCGACATGTCGCCGATTTCGTCGAGGAAGAGCGTGCCCCGTCGGCGAGCTCGAATTTGCCCGCGCGGTCGGTGAAGGCGCCGGTGAAGCTGCCCTTCATGTGGCCGAACAGCTCGCTTTCGATCAGCTCGGACGGGATCCCGGCGCAATTGACTTCGACAAAGGTGCGCTCGCGCCGCGGCGAGGCCTCGTGCAGCGCGCGCGCCACCAACTCCTTGCCGGTGCCGTTCTCGCCGCGGATCAGCACCCGCGCATTGGTCGGACCGACCCGCGCGATCAGCCCGCGGACTTCCTCGAGCACGGGACTGTTGCCGACCATCGGATAACGGGTGTCGACCACGCGCCGCAGCTCGGCGTTCTCATCGGCGAGGGCGGATTGCTGCAGGGCATTCCGCAGGGTGACCAGCAGGCGATCGGTATCGAGCGGCTTTTCCAGAAAATCGAAGGCGCCGCGCTGGGTGGCCTGGACGGCGGTCGCAATGGTGCCGTGACCCGAGATCATCACGACCGTGGCCGGGGGATCGAGGTCCCGCAGCCGGCTCAGGGTATCGAGCCCGTCGAGTCCCGCCATCTTGACGTCGAGCAGCACCACGTGGGGCCGAAACTCCGTGCAGAGGTTGATCCCTTCCCCGCCGGAGGATGCGGTCTTCACCTGCCAGCCTTCGTACTCGAGCACCTGACGCAGGGCGTCGCGAATGCCGCCTTCGTCGTCGATGACCAGCACGCGGTCGCTCATCGGGCTGGATAGAGCACGAGGCCTCGCTGCGATACCCGCAGCCCGCCGACCTGGGGCGGCAGCAGGACCGGCACGACGGCCTCAGAGCCGTGGAAGCTCCGGAGCAGGCGCCCGAGCACGTCCCGGGGCAAGGGGATCCCCCTAACCCGCGCTCGCGTCACCTCCCATTCCGCGAGGCCGCGACGCCGGAACAGCAAGCGGCCGCCGCCCTCCACCGACTCGTGGTCGCGCAGCACCCCGGACAGCGGCCCGAAGGAGAGCGGGACCCGGCGGGTATCCACCCGCGCGCGCACTTCGATGTCGTCCTGCGCCAGCCGGACGCTGAGGGAATCGAGCGCGCCGGGCAGCGAGTCCGCCGCCACTCTGCCGATCAGGCTCGCCAGCTCTTCGGCGCTGAGCAGCACCGAGTCCCGTCCCTTGCCGAGCGCCGCGAGCTTCGCGTCCGCGCTGGCGGCCAGCGCGGCTCTGCCAGGAGCAGAGGGGCGCGCCGCGCTCGGGGAAGAGGGAGCGCCGGGGGCGGTCCATTGGTGGAGGCGGCGGCGGATCGCGTCGCGATGCGTCCAGGCGACGTAGCCGCCGAGCACCGCCAAAGCCAGCGCCAGCACGCGGAAGGGCAGAGTGAGACAGCCCTTCATGATGAGGCAGCGAGCCGCTGGGCGAGGCGAACCGTGTAGGAAGGGCCCGCGGAGGTTTGCTGGCTTTCGAAGAGGATCACCTGATCGGCCAGAAAGGGAGAACCTGCCGGCAGCTCCTCGACCTCCTGCATCGCACCCGCCGGGAGCCGGTGGCCTTCGCGGATCCTGCCGAGGGTGATGTGGGGCCGAAAGGGCCGTCCCTCGGGCGCGAAGCCGATCTGCTCGGCCCCGCGCTCCAGCCGGTCCTGCAACAACTCGAGGTCGCCGGCGGCGGTGACCTCCAGCCGCAGCACGCGGGGCCGCTCAGAGGAGGGGAACGCCCCACCACCGGAGAGCGCGAGCTGGATCGGGGCCATCCCCGCGGTGGCGAACTGCAGCAACTCCTGGATCGGCTCCAGCCGATCGGAGGTCACCTCGCCGAAAAACTTGAGGGTGATGTGCAGCCCCTCATCGCGCACCCAGCGCACCGGCCACTCGTGCCCGCGGAGGCTCCGCAGCAATCCTCCGGCTTCCTCGAGCGCGGCTGGCGGCAGCGGCACCGCGACGAACAGACGCATGCCGGAAAGTAACGCCGCTATCAGCTATCAGCTATTTGGCTATGGGCTATTGGCTATTGGCTATTGGCTATTGGCTATGGGCTATTGGCTATTGGCTATTGGTTTGGCTATTAGCTTCTCCGCTATGACCGATGAAGCGCTCAGGGCAGGCAGCTCACTCCGCATTCCTCGCAGCGAGGTCAGCTATCGCGCCACGCGCTCGGGCGGGCCCGGCGGTCAGCACGTCAACACCTCCTCGACGCGGATCGAGCTCTGGTGGAACCTCGAGCAGAGCACGGCCCCGACGAAAGTGCAGCGCGCGCTGCTGCGCGAGCGGCTCGCCAGCCGGCTTGACGGCGAAGGATGGCTGCGCCTGGTGGAATCGGGGAGCCGCAGCCAGCTCCGCAATCGTGAGGCCGTCACCGAGCGATTCGTGCTTCTGCTCGAGCGGGCGGTACGGCCGCGCAAAGCGCGCCAGCCGACCCGCATCCCCGCCGCCGAGAAGCGCCGGCGGCTCGAGGCGAAGCGGCAACGCGGCGAAGTGAAGCGCCTGCGGGGAAAAGTTCCGGGCGATGAGTGAGCGGCGCGAACTGGTCGCCATCATGCTGCGGGTGGCCGGGCCGGCAGTCGCGATCGCGTTTTTCATTGCGTGGTTCCTGCATCATACCGGCCAGGTGGGAATGCGCGGGGCCATCGGCGTGGTTCTGCTGGGTCTGCTCGGGGGCTCGCTGTTCGGCGCGCTGGTCTGGTACAGTACCGGCTCGGTCAGCAAGCACCTGGTGCGCACGATCACCGCCGGCAGCGGGATACCTGCGGGTCCGGATTACTCCTACGAAGAGTCGCTGGTGGCGCGGGGGAAGCTCGCCGAGGCGCTTGCGTCCTACGAGGCCCAGCTCTACGCGCAGCCGAACAACCTGCGGGCGCGCCTCGCGCTCGCGGCGCTCTGGCGCGACCGGCTCGGCAGTCCCGAGAAGGCCGAGCGGTTGTACCTGGAAGCGCGCCGACTCCGGCTCTCGCCCGAGCAGGAATTCGCCCTCGCCAATGCGCTGATCGATCTCTACCACGCGGGGCAGCAGCGGGGCCGCGAGATGGCCGAGCTGGCACGCTTTGCCGAGCGTTTCGGGGATAGCGAGGCGGGGAGGCGGGCCCGTACGGCGCTCAGACGGATGAAGGAGAGCGGCTGAGGGCTATGGGCTATGGGCTGTGGGCTATTGGTCGGCTTCCGCTAACCCGCTGGGCCAGGTCCCTGAGAAAACGCACGAGCTCGGAGCGGGGCGGATAGGCCCGGTTGAACAATCGCCGGAGCGGATTGCCGATATGGTCGATTTCGGTGAGCGTTACCAGGGTTCCGTGAGCCGAGGCGACGAGCAGCACTGTCAGCACCGGCAGAGCGGGACGTCCACTTCGCGTGCGGCTGAACACCAGACGCCGGGGAGACTCCGCGGCGGCCAGCTGCATGACGTGCACTCCGTTCCTGCCGAGCTCCCGCCAAGCCGGCCGGCCCGAAAGGTCGGGCAGCCGCTCGAGTGCCGTGAGATCCGAGCGCCAGAGCGGCATCCCGTCGAAATCGGTTAGCACTCGCCAGATCGTCTCGGGGGGCCGCTCGAGCAGCGCCTGGTCCGACACGACCTGCTCGGCTCCGAGCAACAGGCCGATGAGGCAGAGGAGAGCGAGGCCCACGCCGACTACGCCGGCCGCGACGAGGGAGCGGCGGCGGCGGACCTTCCGCTTGCGTCGTGCGGTCCAATTCATGATTCCCGGTTCCTCTGGGAGGATGGAGTCGAGCTCATATCGGGGGATGAAACGCTTCGCGCAACCCGAGCGAGCAGCCGCACACCGGCCGCAACGACATCCTGATCGGCCGTGGAAAGCCGGGCGAGCGCGCCGCGGACCCGCTCGGGATCGAGCAGCGAGCGCTGGCCCCGCAGGCGGACCCCGGCTTCGGTCAGCCGGAGCTGAACCCGGCGGCCATCGCTTTCGTCGCGGGTGCGGGTTACCAAACGCAGCCGAGCCAGGCGGGTGAGCTGCAGCGAGATAGTCGCGGGGGTGACCCGCATGCGGGCGGCCAACTCCCCCACCGCAAGCGGCCGAACCGGATCGAGCTGCTCCAGCAGCTGGGCGAGCTGCGGGCTCAACCGGGTTCCCCGGCTCCGCTGCTGCTCCAAGCGCCGGCGTAAGGCGGTGTGGATGGTGGGATAGGCCGCGAGGACGGCCGCGACGGCGTCATCGAGCACCCTGCAAGTTTGCGAATATAGTTTGATTAGTCAAATCAAAGTATAACTGACTCCGCGGTCCCCTTGCTAGCGTCCCGCTTCGGCCCCAACGTTCAGGGGGCTCCCATGATCCGCCTGTTTGCGCCTCCCACTTCCGACGCGGTGCTACGCCGCAACGTCCTGACGGCCGGGAACCTGCTGCTGCACGTGGTGGCGCTCCTGTTGCTCGCGGTTCCGGTGGGTCGGGCCGTAAAGCAGAGCCTGCTCGATCGCCTGGTGGTGTACATGGTCCCCCCTGATTCCCCCGGCGGGGCCCAACACCCGTCCGCCGACGCCCTGGCCGCCGTCGCCATGCGCCAAGGCGTGCACGCGGGACAGGCGCCAGGGGCGGTCACGGAGACGCCACCGCCGGATGAGATTCAGCCGCGCGGCGAGCTGCCGACTCTGAGCGCAGCCGAACTTGCCGCGATCAGCCGCCCAGGCGCGGAGGACAAGGCGCTCACCGAGCTCGAAGTCGACAGCGCGGTGGTACGGGATCCCTCGAGTGCGGCGCCGGAGTATCCCCCACCCTTACTGCACAAAGGGGTGGAAGGCTCGGCCGCGGTGCTTTATGTCGTCGATACCATCGGCGTGGTCGATACCATGACGTACCAGGTTCTTGCCGCCACCCACAGCGAGTTTGCCGTGGCGGTGCGCCGCGCGCTTCCCGCCATGCGATTCCGTCCGGCGGTGCAGGCCGGTCATCGGGTGCGCCAGCTGGTTCAGCAGACGTTCCGCTTTCGCATCACCCCGCGAGACACCATCCGCACTCCGGATCCCTGAGGGTCGTGCCGAGCATCGATCTCAATGCCGACCTCGGCGAGAGCTTCGGTCGCTATGAGCTTCCGGGCGAAGAGGAGCTACTCGCCCTGGTGACCTCCGCCAACGTCGCCTGCGGCTTCCACGCCGGTGACCCCATGGTGATGCAGCGCATGGTTTCGGCGGCGAGCGGCCGCGGGGTGACCATTGGGGCGCATCCCGGCTACCGCGATCTCACCGGGTTCGGGCGCCGCGACCTCGCGGCCTCCCCGGCCGAAATCGCCGCCGACGTGACCTACCAGATCGGCGCGCTGGACGCGTTCTGCCGCGCGGCGGGCGCGCGGGTGCGCTACTGCAAGCTGCACGGTGCGATGTATCATCGCGCGGCGAGGGACCGGGAGGTGGCCAAGGCGGTGGCGTTCGCGCTCCGCCAGCTGGACAGCGAGCTGGTGGTCCTGGGACCGGAGAGCAGCGCGCTGCTCCAGGCCGCCAGCGAGACCGGCCTCGATGTGGCGCGGGAAGCGTTCGTGGATCGGGCCTACCTGCCCGACGGCCGACTGGTTCCTCGCGGGTCGCCCGGCGCGGTGCTCGATGACGCGGAGGCGATCGCCGAGCGCGCGCTGCGGATGGTGCAGGATCATTATGTCGTGGCGATCGATGGGACCCGGTGCATCATCCGCGCCGATTCGCTCTGCGTGCACGGCGACGGTCCTCAAGCGGTCGCGATCGTGCGCGCGGTGCGGCGGCGCTTCGATGAGGAGGGCATCACGCTCGCCCCTTTCGTGAAGTGAGGTCAGCGGGGTCGGTGAGGTGGGAGGTGCATCCACTCGGGGAGTGCGCGTGGACAGCGGTGCTGGGAGAGCGGGTGGATCCCCTCGTTCATGCGGAGGTGGTGGAGCTGGCGGCCCGCCTCGAGCTGGCGGCGTTGCCGGGCGTACGGGAGATCGTGCCCGGGTATGCCACGCTGACGGTTTTCTTCGATCCGGCGACGGCGAATGCGGAGGCGCTGCGTGGCTGGCTGATGGATGCCGGTCGGGAAGTCGGGAGGCCGGGAGGCCGGGAGGTCGGGCGGTCGGGAACAACCATCCGCATTCCGGTGCGGTATGATGGGCCGGATCTCGATTTCGTCGCGGCGCGCACGGGCCTAACCCGCTCTGAGGTGATCGAGCGGCACACCGCCCGGGACTACCGCGTCTATCTGCTCGGATTCGCGCCGGGCTTCGCGTACCTGGGGGATCTCGATCCCCGGCTGATCCTGCCGCGGCGCGCCGAGCCACGGACCCGAGTTCCCGCAGGCTCGGTGGCGATTGCGGGCGCGCAGACCGCCGTCTATCCGCTGGGCACTCCG
>DASYPD010000060.1:0-8907 GCA_036007005.1 Gemmatimonadales bacterium | reverse complement strand
GGGCTACGAGCTGCACTACTACCTGGCGATCCGCGCGGCACGACTCGGCTACCGGGTTTGCGAGGTACCGGTGACCCGAGTCTATCCGGCGAAGGGGCCGACCCCGACGAAAATCACGCCGATACGCGGCAATCTCCGCGTGCTGCGAGCCCTGATCGCGGCGTGCCTGCATCGCTACGATCCGCCCGCGGACCCGGTGGGCTAGGGCGGCCGTGGCTGACGCGCTGATCGGGTCAACCGGCTTCATCGGCGGCAACCTGGCTCGCCAGCATCGCTTCGACGACTGCTATAGCTCCGCGAACATCGAGAGCATCGGGGGGCGGCACTACCGGTTGATCGCCTGTGCCGGGGCGCCGGGACGCAAGTGGCTGGCGAACCGGGAGCCGCAGGCGGACCGCCAGAGCATCGAGCGCCTGATTCACGCGCTGGAGCGCGCGGAGGCGGAGCAGGTGGTCCTCATCTCCACGGTGGATGTTTATCCAGTGCCGGTCGGAGTGGATGAGGGATCCGCGATCGACAACTCGCGCAACGAGCCATACGGTCAACACCGCCGCCTGCTCGAGGAGTTCGTCCAGGCGCGCTTCGAGGCGACGGTATTGCGGCTTCCCGCGCTCTTCGGGCCAGGTCTCAAGAAGAACGTCGTCTACGATTTTCTGCACGGCAACCGCGTGGAGCTGATCCACCCGGCCAGCACGTTCCAATTCTACGATCTCGGGGAGCTGTGGCGGGACATCGCGCGGGTACGCGAGGCAGGGATACCGTTGGTGAACTTCGCGACCGAGCCAATCTCGGTGCGCGAAATCGCCCGTGAAGTATTCGACTTCCGGTTCGAGAACCCGGGCAACCCGCTGGAGGTGCACTACGATTTCCGGACGCGCTATGCGCAACAATTGAGTGGCCGGGGGCACTATCTGCGGGATAAGGCCGCGGTGCTGGAGGCCATGGTGCGCTTCGTCGGCGAGGAGCGGGCGCGTTGAAGCTTGCCATCTCCAACATCGCCTGGCGGCCGGCGGAAGACGCGGCGGTAGCCGCCTTGCTGAACGAGCTGGGCGTGGCAGCGATCGAGGTCGCGCCGACCGTGGTTTGGCCGCGACCGCTGGAGGTCAGCGTGACGGAGGCCACCGCCTACCGGTCTTGGTGGGAGCACCGCGGCATTCAGATCGTGGCGCTGCAGTCCCTGCTCTTCGGCCGGCCCGACCTCACGGTCTTCGGAGCAGCGCCGCTGCGTGCCGCAACGCTGGATTACCTGCGCGGGATCTCTCGGCTGGCGAACTGGCTTGGCGCCGTCCCGCTCGTCTTCGGCTCTCCCGGAAACCGGAAGGCCGGAGAGCTGCCGCTTCCCGAGCGCGAGCGAATGGCGCTCGAGTTCTTCCGCTCGGCGGGCGGTGCCTCGCTCGAGGCTGGCACCGTGCTCTGCCTGGAGCCGAATCCGCGGGAATACGGGTGCGACTTCGTGAATACAGTGGAAGAAGCGCGCGCATTGGTGGATGCGGTGGGCTCGGGAGGCTTCCAGCTCCACCTCGATGCGGGGGCGATGACGCTGGCTGGCGATTCGCCGACGACGCTGGCGAGGGGTCGCGGTCCATGCCACTATCACATCAGCGAGCCCTACCTGCGACCGATCGGCTCGAACGGTGTGGATCACGCGTCATTCGGGGCAGCGCTCCGGCGGATCGATTACCGAGGGTGGTGCTCGATCGAAATGCGTGCTCCTGCCGAAGGGCCGACGCTCGAAGAGCTCCGGCGCGCGTTGCGCTTCGCGGCGGAGAGCTATGGCGTCGGAGTTCAGTGACGGGCGGTGTTGTCGGGCTTGCGGGGCAGTCGGTCCAGAAAATGCTTCGAGCCGAGCGTATCGGAATGCTCGAGATAGCTCCAGAGCTGGTTGCGGAGTATTCCCAGGATCTCCTGATACCTGGCCTGCCTTACCACGTTATGCCGTTCCCACGGATCGGATTCAATCTCGAATAGTTCCTCTGTCAAATCCGACCTCAGAATGAGATGGAACCGGTCCGAGACCACCGAGCGCAACGATCCCCCGCCCACGGGGTAGGCTTTCGGCAATCGCGGGGCAAAGTTGACCGCGGACACCACGGAATCAGGGCTCGCGACCGCTTGCAGCGGAGCCAGCCAGTGCCGCGCCAGCGAGCGGCCCGGGAAGGGATTGTCGAGGTTGAGATAGTCCATGACCGTGGCCGGGATGTTTCTCAGCGTAACGGGATACCGCACTCTCGTTCCCTGCGGCCAACCCCTGCCCCAGAGCACCAGCGGCACAGCGATGCCGGGCAGATAGAGAGAATTCCCATGTCCCATCACGCCATGTTCGTAAAACTCCTCGCCATGGTCGGAGGCAAGAATGATCAAGGTATTGTTCAGCAGACCTCGCTGGTCCAGGGCCCGGAACAGGCTGTCGAGCTGGCTGTCGAGGTAGCTCAGGCTCGCATCGTAGGCGTTGTGCTGCCGCTCGATCTCTGCTTCCGACCACGCGAGCCGGGTCTCGAGTTGTGGATTCTGCCTCGGCTCGGTGGGGGCGAATGCCGCGGCGTATTTGGCTGGTGGCGTATAGGGCGAGTGGGCATCGAAATAGTTCAGGAAGGCGAAGAAGGGACGCCCGTCATCGCGGCGATCGAGCCACGAAAGCAAGGTGGTGTTGATGTCGGGGGCACGCTTACGCGCCAAGATGTCGCGCATGCCAACGAGGCGGTGTACCGCCGACACGCCAAGGATTGTGCGACCCAGACTCATGCTCCACGCCACCATCGCCGCGGACAGGGAATAGTCCTCGTAATGCACGAAGCCGCGGGAGAGCCCGCTTTCCCGGCCGCAGTAGTACAGATTCGCCACAAAGCCGCCGGTCAGGTAGCCGTGTTCCCGAAGCGCTTCAGCCAAAGTGCGTTTGCGATTGCCCAACGGGGTTTTCCAATCAACCGCCATGTCGTCGGGAAAATGGCCGGTGAAGATGCTCGCGTGAGAGGGAAGCGTCCAAGGAGCGGTGCTGTATGCGCGGTCGAAGACGACCCCGCGTTTCGCCCAGCGGTCCAGCGCCGGCGTGGTCGGCCTGGGAAACCCGTACAGGCTGAGATCGAACGAGCGCACCGTGTCCAGAATGATGAGCAGGACGTTTGACGCCGCTGCCCGGCCGGCTGAAAGCGCCGCAATCTGGCGGCGTTCGTCTAGCTGTCGAACGGCTCGAATGAGAAGGGGAGTCACGACCAGGTAGCCACAACAGACCAGAACCGCGGGCCGAAGCCTTGTCAGCAAGACGCGCCGGAAGCGGAGCCCCAAGGCCCCGAGCTGCACCCCTATCCCAGCGGCGAGCAGCATAGCCGCCCCCTTGTGGAGCGGCGAATACATGAAGAGCCAGGCGGTGAAGCTGAGGAAGAGCAGCGCGCCAAGCAGCACGCGCCACTGGCGCTCCGGCCGTAGCCGACGGGTCGCGACCCATGCCAGGAAACCGACCAGCGCAAAAAGAACGCTATCCCCCAGTGACGGCGTCCAGATGAAATCGCTGCCCTGCCGGATCATCTCATGGCGCGCGAATCTCTGAATGCCAAGGAGTATGCTCTCTCCCCATCCGGCCATTACTCCGCCCGTGAAGCCTACCGCGACGGCTTGTGCGGCCGTGGGGACTTGGACCTCAGGAGGAATCCCCGGATCAGCGGTCATTTGAGCGGACCGGGGTCGCCGGGCCTAGCGACTCGAGGACGGCTTTCGCCGCGCGTACGATGGCGCGCTCCTCCCGCAATCCGTTGTAATGAGAACGAGCGTGTTGCATAGCAAGCCCTGAGCTTCGAGTTCCTTGAGCAGCAGTCTCTAATCTGGTGGAATCGGGTGGGCCCAGGGCATCCCACTCACGGCCAGACCCCGCAGGGTGTCCGCTGTCGCTAGTTTGGACTCAGCAGATACCAGATGGACGTAGTGTGCCCATTCGGCCTTGACCTCACCTTTGAAATCATTCCGGATCAGCTCTCGCAGGAAGGCCTGAATCGGGATTGCCTCCGGATGAATGGCTGGCGGAACTCTCGGACGCCGGATGGCGAGGAGGGTCGAGAAGGCCGAATTGAGTTGCTGGCTACTAAGATGGGATAGACCGGGTGTTTGCGGCGTCTGCTGACTCATGCGCGAACCGTGATCGCCGTGCACTATCACGATGGCCCCGGCGCGGCCGACCTTGTCGTCCAGTGTCGTGAGCAGGTCAGCGATCGCACGGTGGACGCATCGGACTTGGGCACCGTAGAGAGCCAACCTCGCACGCCAGCTCGAGTCGCTCAGGTGTTCTGCTTCGCCCGGGAAGACGCGTTGAGAGAGATCCGGATACATCCGGCAATCCGCGTCCACTTCCAGAGGACGGTGCGGAAGCATGAGGTGGACAAAGTAGGCAGAGCCGGTTGGGCGGCCGGCCGCGATGGCTGCCCGGGCATCCTCGATTTCGGCGAGCCCCCGACCGGCGAAGGAGCGGCGCCAGGCCCCCGCGTCCTTGTGGAAGCGCGCGTATACACCGGAATTCAGGTTCAGGAAAAATCGCCCCGCGAGCACGGCCCGAGCCGTCCAGTCGCCGCGTAGATAGCCGATGTTGGCAATCGAGACAGCGGGCACCTCCTCGCACGAGGCGACGGAGACATTGGTAGCGTGACAGTAGTCGAGATGACTCGACTCGTAGATATGGATTTCGTAGCCGAGCCCGCGGAGCCGCTCGAAATAGGGATTCGAGCGGAGCCGGAACCGCGATCTTTCCAGCTGCTCGACGTCGATCGGACCTCCCAAAGCCAGCAGCTCCGGGATGGACTGCCGGGTCAGTTGCGAGCGCGAGTAAGCCGCCTCGTAGACCTCAAAGCCCCGCTGCAGGTAGAAGCGTTCCAAGAACCCCGCCGTCGCGGAATCCCCGGCGGCCAATAACCCGCCGATGCCCCATTGCTCATCGAGCAGGATGTGCACCAGGGTCGGGAGCGTGCGGTTTAGGGGGACAGCCGCCTCGGCGCGCGGGGACGCGAGCGTCGCGGCGGGCCGCGGCAGAGAAACGAGGACGAATGCACCTAGTGTGATAGACGCGAGAACTGCCCGCCGGGCTCGCAGGATCCATGGCAGCGCGACGCAGCCCATCCCAAGGATGACCAACGGAATCCACTTGTCGAGATCGAATTGCAGATCTACGAAGATGAAGAGCAGCGCTCCGAAGACGACGCTTTCGACGAGGCCACCTATCCGATGTCCTCCCGCTGCGAGCGCCCCTCCGAGCACGGCGGCAACCAGGGGCAACGCGATGGCCTCGGGACGCGAGAAAGGGTAGCGATTGACGAACAGATAATGCCAGACTGGCGTCCCGGTCATCAATGCGCCGGCGAGCGCATACAGCCAGACCGACTCGCGGTGCTCACCGGGAGCGACGCTCATGCCCGGACGAAGGCGAAGAGGATACGACCCGTTCCCGTCACGACCTCCTCCCGCTCGATACGGGCCAGCTTCCGGAGGATTCCTGCAACGGTCTCACGGCGATACTCGGGCGCGATGTCGGGCTTCAACGCGGTCAGCTGTTCAGACATCGGGTCTTCCTTGGGCACGAACTCGACGACCCCTCTCGGGGCCAGCGAAACCAGCCACTCGAGGACTTGAGCGAGCGGGAGGTTGCGTCCAAGAACCAAGTGGTGCAGCAGAGCGAGACAGAGTACTAGGTCGGCATTGCGGCGCTCGGTAAGACCGAGCCTTTCCTGATTCCTCCATCCGAGCGAGGGAGATGGATTGGTGAGATCCAGCGCGAGTGGGAGAAAGTTCAACCGCTTGGTTACGGCTCTCCGATAGGCCGCCTCAAGTGCTCCGAGATCCGGCTCGAATCCGATGACGGTCTGCGCCCCGCTGCTGAGCGCGATTTCCGAGTACTCCCCGGAATTACAGCCCAGATCCCAGACAGTCCTCGGATGCGCGGCCGCGACCACTTCGCCGATGAATCGCGCCTTTATTGCGCGCTCCTCCCCGGTGTATTGCACCGTTCGCTCGTACGACTGCCATGGTGTGCGCCGCGACGTGAGAGGTTCGAGTTTCGCGACCCAGGCCCGCACGGACCGCAGATTGTTCTCGAGGGCGGTTTGCGAGAGCCGGATCTTCTTGGCGATCGAGGTTCGTTTCGCCGTGACGGATCGCTGCATTCGACCCTGCAGAAGGACATGCAGCGCAATTCGAGGATCGAGCTTGCTGCGCAATGGAAGGAGCGCTCCGAGATCGGCGGAGGAGAGTCCGTCGGGGCTGCCCCGATACCACCCTTGAAAGGCGACACCTGTTTTCGCCGTCAGCAAGAGCGGGTTGAGAAACTGCTCACAGAACTGTCTATAGCCGAGCCAGATCTCGCCGGCCTCATACCGGATGAGCGAAAGATAGTCGATGAAGATAGGCCGAGGTCCGACAAATTGGACGTTGTACGCTGACGCGTCCGACAGGGTGAGTCCGTGCGGCAAGGCATCGAGGTGAAGATCGAGCGTCAGCAGGGCGGCAGCCCGAAGGCCGGAGAAAGACCATTCGTAGGGGTAACTAATGAAGTCAAGGCGCGGGTGCTGGATCACATGGACTGCGTCGAGCTCTTCGTCGTGAAGCACTGCCGGGTCGACTTCCCGGCCCTCGATGAGACGGCCGCCGCGTGTCGCAATGTCGAGAAAGCCGCTTCCTTTGGCGGCGCGATAATGCGCGACTCCTGCCGGTAGTACGCTGCGAAAAACCTTTCCGTCCCTCAGGTAAACGTGTCCAGCGGGGTCCCGAAATGAGGCCGGATCTCGAGGCATTGATCAGGGTTCAAGGTTCGGGTCTTGCTTCGACCGCTTGGCGACGAACGCAGAAATCCGTCTCCAGTAAAGCTTTAAGGTTGCCGCGATTCCGATGACCACGGCAATCACTGCCTGCACAATGATACTGCCGGCCCCAGGATCGAGATATTGTGCATCCGCCGTTGCAGGAAAGAGCGGCAACGCTAGCAGCGCGGTGCCGACAGCAAGGGCGAGCGGCCATCGTGTTTTCCGCTGCATCTCGGTCACCTTGTTACTCTCGAGTTTTGTGGAACAGAAAACGTAGTGCTGACGGCAATCCATCGAGAGAATATTTCGCGCCGAGAGTATCGGAATGCTCAAGACACCTTCGAGTTGGTTGCGGAGCACTCCCCGATACCTCTCGCGGGATCCGCTGGTCGCGAATCATCTCAGTGGATCGGTGCCGCCGGAATCAGCGAATCGAGGACCGCTCTCGCTATGCGCAAAGCCGTCTGCGCAGGTTGCTGAGTCAGCGTCGCTCGGCGGCCAGCCGGGTCACTCCGAATGTCCAGCAAGATTTCCCTCCGGTCGTTCTCCCGGATGTAGTGCCAATCTGGAAGCGTTACCGCGCGCAGCGGGCCTTCACTGTGCTGGAACCACGTAGGCGTGTCGGGCGCGTATTCCAGCTCCGCCACCAAGGGCGTTGGTTGCGCAGCGGGCCTCGGCACTCCCTCTCCCACCAAGGAGGATCCGGGTAACTCGCTCTGTCGCGTTGGGTCCGCTAGCGTGAGAATCGTCGCGGACAGATCCAGCAGCGATACCGGCTCCCTAATACGGGTTCCGGCGCCACGGTCGCCCGGCAGCACCAGGAGCAAGGGAACCCAAAGTGCAGCCGGATTGAGGCTGTTGCCGTGACTCAGGAAGCCCCATTCCCCGAACTCCTCCCCGTGATCCGCCGTGACGATAATGAGCGTATTCTGCAGCAAGCCGCGGGCCTCAAGCTCCTCGAACAGTACTCCAATCTGGTAATCCTGTGCAGCGACCACCTGGTCATAGGCGTCTCGCTCAACTGCAGCTTCTTGCACTGTCACGGCTCGGGGGAACGTCAGGTCGAGCTTGCGCGCTGCCCAGGGGACCCGGCGGCCGGTGAACGCGGTGTCGAAGGGAGCCGGCGGAAGGTACGGAGCATGGGCGTCGAAGAAGTTCGCGAAGACGAAGAACGGCCGGGTAGTGGGCTGGGTCGTCAGCCAGGTGGAAAGCTCGCCCCGGAGCCGCGCCGCGCTCTTATGCTCCGGCGTCCGATACCAGTGGAGGGCTTTGCGGATCGGAGTCGAGATCGTGGCCGCAAGTGAAGAGGCGAGCAGCACGGTTTTCGGTGCGATCCGGCGGTCGTCGAAATGAATGAAGCCTCGGGCCAGTCCTGCCTCCCTGGTCACGTAATAGGGATTGGCGGAAAACCCTGCGGTCGTGTATCCCCGGGCTCGCAACGCCTCGGCGAGGGTGGGGAATCTCCGATCGAGCGGCGTGGTCCAGCCGACACCTGTCTCGAAGGGCCGGTGTCCCGTGAAGACCGCCGCGTGGCTGTTTAGCGTCCAGGAGCTAGGCGCGTACGCCCGCTCGAACACGACAGCCCGAGCGGCGAGCCGGTCCAATGCGGGACTCGTCAGTCGGGAATAGCCGTACAGGCTCAGGTCCAGGGCGCGCACGGTGTCGAGCATCAAGAAGAGCACATTCGGCGCCGCGGGCGCGGCGCGAGGAAGCGCCGCGAGGGCGCGGCGCTCCTGAATCCGGCGTCCCCCGCGCACACCGAGGGCAAGCAGCACGACCATCGCGAGCAAAGGCACCAGGGTCATTTGAACGAAGCGCAGCACGACACCGGCATGTTTTGCCGCCTGGCGCCCCGCCGCTGCCGCAATCCCCGCGAGCAAGATCAGACGAGCCAGGGCATGCACCTTTGGAATGTCGGGGCTCACGTTTAGCAGAATAAGCAACGCCAGAACGAAGAACGGCAGGCCAGGCCAGCGTCTCCCGACGCGCGACCGCGCCAGCGAGGCCAGTGGTACCGCCGCCAGGGTGCCAAGCACGGCGAGCGAGATGGGAGCCATCCAGAGGATATCCAATCCCCGGAAGACCAAGCGGTGGAAGCCGTACCGCGCGATCAGCAGCAGCAATGCTTCGGCCA
>DASYPD010000059.1:0-5889 GCA_036007005.1 Gemmatimonadales bacterium | reverse complement strand
TCCGGGCCCGCCGGACGGTCCGGCCCCGGCTGGCCGTCACCCTCGGCGATCCGCGCGGCATCGGTCCGGAAGTCGCCGCGCGCGCGCTGGCCGAACCGCTCGATGCCGAGGTGACGCTGATCGGCGCGGAAGATCAGCTCGACGCCATCCCCGGTGAGCAACGCATCTCGGTCGGCAGCTGGCGCTCTGGCTCGGGCCAGCGAGGCAGCGACCGGGCTCGCGCGATCCTGGCTGGCCGGCTCGCCGGCCACGCGCTGCAGCGCGCGGTGCGGCTCGCCCTGGATCACACCGTGGACGCGATCGTCACCGGCCCGGTGGAGAAGCACGCTCTCGTCGCCGCCGGCTTTCAGTTTCCCGGCCAGACCGAATGGCTGGGAGAGCTGGCGGGGGCCGAGGTGGCGATGATGCTCACCACCGGCGCGCTCCGCGTTGTGCTCGTCACCACCCACGTGGCGCTGCGCGATGTTCCCCTCCTGCTCACCGCCGATCGCATCGTCCGCACCGGACGCATAACCCGCGACGCGCTGATCCACTCTTTCGGCATCGCGGAGCCCCGGCTCGCGCTCTGCGCGCTGAATCCCCACGCCGGCGAGCAGGGACTCTTCGGTGACGAAGAGGCGCGGGTGCTCGAGCCTGCTGCCCGCGCGCTCGGCGCCGCCGGCCCGCTGCCGGCCGACACGGTGTTCGTGCGGGCGCTGCGGGGAGAGTTCGATGCGGTGTTGGCGCCCTATCATGACGTGGGGATGACGGCGGTCAAGGTCGCGGGCTTCGGACGCGGGGTGAACGTGACGCTGGGGCTGCCGTTCATCCGGACCTCGCCCGATCACGGCACCGCGTTCGATATCGCGGGGCAGGGCGTCGCGGACAGCGGGAGTATGCGGGCGGCCCTGGAGCTGGCGGTGGATCTCGCGAGGAGACGGAGCGACGGGGATCAGGGAATCAGAGAATCAGGGAATCAGGGAACGTCCCGGATCCCCTGATCCCCCGCTCCCCCGCTCCCCATCCCTTCCGGTATCGCCGCAAGCTTTACACGCTTGACCCGGCGTCCCTCCATTTCCGCTACCTCGAGCGTATGGCGGCCGGCCGTCACCCGGTCTCCGAGCCGCGGGAGCCGGCCGAGCTGGCCGAAGATCCAGCCCCCCAGCGTGGTGTAATCCGCATCGCTCAGCGCTTCCTCGTAGTCGCGGTTGAATTCCGAGACCGGCAGAGACCCGTCGAGCAGCGGGGCGCCCGTGAGCTGGGCCGGCCGCTCCGCGGCGTCGAATTCGTCCACGATGGGGCCCACGATCTCCTCGAGCAGGTCTTCCATCGTCACTACGCCGGCGGTGCCGCCGTACTCGTCGAGCACCACCGCCATGTGGGTCTTGAGCCGTTTCATGTCGGCCAGCACATCCTCCACCTCGCGGGTCCCGGGGACGAAGAGCGGGGGCCGGGTTAGGCTGCTGACCTTGCTGCCCGGTGCGTGCCGCACCGCGCGCAGAATGTCCTTGGCGTGCACGATCCCCGCCACTTCATCCAGCGTGTCCTTGTAGACCGGGTAGCGGCTCTTGGTGGCCTCGGCCACTACGTCGGCGGCCGCCTCGACGCTCGCGTCCCCCGCAATCGCCACCACCGCGGTGCGCGGCGTCATCACCTCCTCCGCCGTCTTCTCGCTGAATTCGAAGACGCCCTCCAGCATCCGCGCGTCATGCGGGCCCAGGGTCCCGAATTCCTGGCTCTGCTCCACCAGGATCCGGAGCTCGTCGGGGGAATGGAACCGTTCCTGCTCGCCCGGCGGCTTGAGCCCGAAAAGCCGCAGGGTCCCCACGGCGGTGCCGTTCAACAGCTTGATCGGAAGCGCCATCACCCAGGCAAAGGCCACCAGCGGCGGAGTCAGCCAGCGGCTCGCCTGCTCCGGGGCGCCCAGCGCGGCCGCTTTGGGCACCAGCTCGCCAAAGATGATGTGGAGGGAAGTGATCAGGCTGAACGCGATGATCACCGCCAGCGAATGGACCGCTGCCGCGCGCGCACCGACCGGCAGCCACAGGAAGAGTCCCTCGAGCATCCGGGCCAGCGCAGGCTCACCCAGCCAGCCCAGCCCGAGCGAGGTGAGCGTGATGCCGAGCTGGGTCGCGGAGAGATAGCGGGAGAGCGATTGAACGACCCGCGCGACGAGCATAGCTTTGCGGTCGCCGGCGCGGACCAGCTCCTCGAGCCGCGTCCGGCGCGCGCTGACCAGCGCGAACTCGGCGGCCACGAAAAAGGCGTTGGCCAGCACGAGTCCCAGAATGGCGGCCAGGCCGAGCGCCACTGACCCTGACCCTGGTGCCGGAGGCTCCATACCCGAGAAGGTAAGCGGTTTCGCGCCAGCAAGGCTGGCGGGCGGGGGTGGGCGGGAAGCGGTATCCCGGCGCCTGCTGCTCGTCCTCGTCGTCACGGCCCTCTTCATGGTCGTCGAGGTGATCGCCGGAGTGGTGAGCGGCGCCCTGGCGCTGGTCGCGGATGCCGGCCACATGCTCACCGACGTCGCCGCGCTCGGCCTCTCGCTCTTTACCGCCATGCTCGCGCGCCGGCCGGCGGATGTGCGCCGTACCTTTGGCTTTCTCCGCTGGGAAATCCTCGCCGCGCTGGTGAACGGGGCCACGCTCTTCGGGCTCGCCGCCTGGGTGGTCATCGAAGCGATCCGCCGGATCGCCCGGCCCCATCCGATCGACGCCCCACTCTTTGTCATCGTGGCGGGACTCGGAATCCTGGTGAACGGCCTCAGTCTCTGGCTGCTCCACCAGCACCGCCACGGCAACCTCAATGTGCGGGGCGCCTACCTCCATATTCTGGGAGACGTGCTCGCGTCCGTGGGGACTCTGCTTGCGGCGATCGTGGTCGCGGCGACCGGCTGGACTCCGGCGGATCCCCTCATCTCGGTGCTGCTGGCCCTCACAATTCTGCTGGGTGGCTGGCGGCTGCTGCGCGAAAGCACCGACATCCTGCTCGAAGTGGTCCCCTCGCATTTGTCGCTCGAAGACGTGCGGGCCCGCATGTTGCAAGTGGCGGGAGTGCGCGCGGTGCACGACCTCCATGTATGGACCGTCACCAGCGGCGTCGTGGCGATGAGTGGGCATGCGGTGGTGCCGGAGTTGAGCGCGCATCCGCTTGCGCTGGCGGGCCTGCGCCAGGCCCTGGCCGGCGTGGGAATCGGGCACGCCACCATCCAGCTGGAAGTCGAGGATGAGTGCGCAGGAGTGGATTGCCTGACTCCGCTGGCCCGGCCGGAAGGACCCCGCACGGGAACGCACCAGCATCCCCACGGCCACAGCCACTGAGCGAGGGTTGCGGGAGGAGGGCCCGCTCCTTATTTATGGCGCACTTGAAGGTCGGTAAGTGGGTAAGTAGGTAGGTGGGTAACTGGGTGTCGAGGTCGGCCGGTGGGATGCGACCTACCCTCCTACCCACTTACCCACCTACCCTCTTTCGAGGGCCCGAAACGCACTGTGAGCATCCGGAACATCGCCATCATCGCGCACGTCGACCACGGGAAAACCACCCTGGTCGACCAGATGCTGCGTCAGGCGGGCGTCTTTCGCTCCAACCAGCTGGTGGAAGAGCGGGTGATGGACTCTAACCCGCTCGAGCGCGAGCGCGGCATCACGATTCTCGCCAAGAACACGGCGGTGCGTTGGCACGGCACCAAGATCAATATCGTGGATACGCCGGGGCACGCCGACTTCGGCGGGGAGGTGGAACGCATCCTTCGGATGGTGGATGGCGTCTTAATTCTGGTGGACGCCGCCGAGGGGCCTATGCCGCAAACCCGCTTCGTCACCCGGAAGGCCCTGGCGCTGGGCCTGCAGCCCATTGTCGCCATCAACAAGATCGACCGTGCGGATGCGGAGCCGCTCCGGGTGCACGACGAGGTACTCGGCTTGTTCATCGACCTGGAGGCAAGCCACGATCAGCTCGATGCGGCTTTCCTCTATACCTCGAGTCGCCATGGCACCGCCACCTCCGACATCGCAGAGCCGGGCACTGACCTGACCCCTCTTTTCCAGGCCATTCTCGATCGCGTTCCCCCTCCCACCGGCGATCCCACCGGCCCCTTCCAGATGCTGATCTCCACCCTCGACCACTCGCCCTTCCTCGGCAGGCTCGGGATTGGACGGGTGGAACGCGGGATTGCTCGAGTCGGCGAGTCGGTCGCGGTGCTGCCTTTGGGAGAGCCCGGTCTCGTCGAGGAAGGCGTGGGCGATGAGAGCCGGATCACGCGGTTGTACACCTTCGATGGGCTCGCGCGCATCGACGTAAATGAAGTGCCCGCGGGTGATATCTGCGTCGTCTCCGGCTTCGAGGGCATCGAGATAGGCAAGACCCTCACCGATCCGGCGCGGCGCGAGCGGCTGGCCGGGATCGCGGTCGAAGAGCCGACCATTTCGGTGGATGTCATCGTCAACAACTCCCCGTTCGCCGGCCGGGAAGGGAAGTACGTCACCAGCCGGCAACTGAAGGACCGGCTGTACCGTGAGCTGGAGCGGAACGTGGCGCTCAAGGTCGAGGAGACCGATTCGCCCGATACCCACACCGTCTCCGGCCGCGGCGAGCTGCACCTGGGCATCCTGATGGAGACGATGCGGCGGGAAGGCTACGAGTTCCAGGTCTCCAGGCCGCGCGTGATCACCCGGATCAGCGAGAGCGGAGAGCGGCTGGAGCCCTACGAGGAGTTGACGATCGACGTGGCCGAGCTGCATATGGGAGTCGTGATGGAAAAGCTGGGACCGCGGCGCGGCGAGCTCAGCGAGATGCGCAACCCGGGAATGGGCCAGGTGCGGCTGGCCTTCCGGATTCCGAGCCGCGGGCTCTTCGGCTACCGCTCGGAGTTTCTGACCGACACGCGCGGCACCGGAACGATGCACCATCGTTTTCTGGATTACGGTCCCTGGGCGGGACCGCTGGCGGGTCGCAAGCGTGGCGTGCTGGTGGCCGACCGGGAGGGCTCGGTCGTGGCCTTCGCGCTCGGCAATCTGCAGGAGCGGGCGCAGATGTTCGTGGTCCCGGGCGAGCTGGTGTACGAAGGGATGATCGTGGGCGAGAACTCCCGTCCCGGTGATATGGATGTCAACGTGACCAAGGAGAAAAAGCTCAGCAACATGCGCACGACGGCGTCGGACGAGAACGTGCAGCTGGAGCCCCCGCGCGAGATCACCCTGGAGTACGGCCTCGAATACATCGAGGAGGACGAGCTGATCGAAATCACCCCCGCCAACGTGCGGTTGCGCAAGCGCATGCTGGCGGCGGTGGATCGGAAAAGGTCGGCCCGGGCGGCGGCCCGGATTGCCGATGCGTCGTAACCGAGCACGCGCGAATCACCCTTCAGGTCTATGAGAGGCGGACCTAAACCATGCCGGCCCTGGTGGCGTCGCTGACGGAAGTGGAGCTCCGGCGGCGGTTCGAGGAGGACGAGGACGAATTCGAAGACGGCTACTCCTTCGAAGACGAAGAGGATGACGACCTCGAAGGCAACGAGTTCGAGGAGGACGACGAGGAGCTCGGTGAGGACGAGGACGATCTCGAAGAGGACTTCGAGGACGACTTCGAGCTCGACGAAGAAGTCGAGGAGCACTAACCCGCCAGCGTGTCAAACGGTGCTGCGCTCGCGCTTCCGCCGGAGTTGCGAGCGCCGGACCACTCGGCTATGTTATTGTCAGTCTTGGAGTTGGGGCCTGTAGCTCAGGTGGTTAGAGCGCACGCCTGATAAGCGTGAGGTCGGTAGTTCAACTCTACCCAGGCCCATTGGGAAGCTGGAATTGAGGATCCCGAGGTCAGCCCGCCATCGCTCCGATGCGCGGGCTTTGGTTCTTTCGGCAGGGCTCGTTCTTCCGAACTAGTGCCGAACTCATCCGTCTGAGCGATTGTGACTCT